>JAESTH010000037.1 GCA_016763695.1 Alcanivoracaceae bacterium | reverse complement strand
GGGGTGGTAAATAGCGTCCATAACATAAATAATTGCCAAGGGTCTTTACCTGTTTGATAACTTTGCCCAAATAAGGCAAATAATGAGCCGATGAGTAAAGCCAAAAAGAATAAAATGGCGGTACTTGCGTGTGACTGTGCTGTGCTTTGGCTGTAGATAAACAGGCTGACTAATATTAAGCCCTGTATTAAGGCAAATTTAGTCAGTAAGGATAACTCCTGCCAGTTATAGGCGAAAAAAAAGATCACACCAAAGGCAACAGACAAGATGCTCAGCCACAGCAGGGATTGGCGAATAAAGCCATACCATTTATCTGCGGGGATGTTAGCCTGGGTTATTTCCAGTGCCTGCTCTATGTCCTGGTTGGCAATATAAGCTTGCGCCTGCCATTTTAATATTTGTTGTCTTTTTTTATTCATAGTCTTCATTATAGCATTTGTTGCTAACTAGCTTAATTCGGCTTAGTTAGCAAATTCAACTAATTAAATCAGAGGTGAATAAAATAACACTAAGGGTTTAGTTTTTTGCTACTGACTGGCAATATATCTGTGCAATGGTTGCCAACCCTGTTTGGTCTTGGTGATTAAATCTGTCAAGTACAGGGCTGTCAATATCCAGTACCCCTATGGTTTTTCCATCAATATTTAAAGGCAGGACAATTTCTGATGCACTATTGCTGTCACAGGCGATATGGCCTTTAAAAGCATTAACATCGGCCACTCTTAAAATATTGTTTTGACTAAAGGCAGTGCCACAAACACCCTGTCCCAACGGAATACGCGTACAGGCTACCTGGCCATGAAAAGGCCCCAGCACCAGTTCGTCATTTTGTAGTATATAAAAGCCCACCCAATTGACCTGATCCAGTGAGTGATACAGTAAACTGGAAAGGTTGGCAGCATTGGCGATTAAGTCCTTTTCACCATGAAATAAACCTTCGCATTGTTGAGCCAGTAGTTTATAGAGTTTGTTTTTGTCGTCGGTGGTTATTTTTGTGGTTTGCAATGACATGAAAAAGCCTCGGAATCTTAAGCACTTGCTATCAAAAAACTCAGAGTCTTGTCGTTTTATGACAAAACTCTGAATTGGGTAAAAATAGTTACTATTCAGTAACAGCAGCCACTGTTCAAAATATGCAAAACAGTCCTACAAAGAATAATACATAGCAAACTCAATTGGATGCGTGGTCATGCGCAAGCGCGTGACTTCTTCCATTTTAAGCTTGATATAGGCATCTATGGTATCATCGTCAAAAACACCGCCCGCTTTTAAAAATTCTCTATCACCATCCAGAGCATCTAATGCCTGATCTAGTGAGTGACAAACAGTAGGGATGTCTTTTTCTTCCTCAGGAGGTAAATCATATAAATCCTTATCCATGGCATCACCAGGGTGGATTTTATTTTTTATACCATCAAGACCAGCCATCATCATCGCAGCAAACATCATATAGGGATTACCCATGGAGTCACCAAAACGCACTTCGATTCTACGCCCTTTGGGGTTGGCAACAAAAGGAATCCGTATGGAAGCAGAGCGGTTTTTTGCCGAATAAGCCAGTAATACGGGGGCTTCAAAACCTGGTACCAGACGTTTATAACTATTGGTAGAAGGGTTGGAAAAAGCATTGATCGCCTTGGCATGTTTGAAAATGCCGCCTATGTAATACAGCGCATCATCAGATAAACCACCATATTTTTCACCAGAAAACAGGTTGTTACCATCCTTCATTAATGATTGATGAACATGCATACCACTACCATTATCACCAACAATTGGCTTGGGCATAAATGTCGCTGTATGACCATATTCATGTGCTACATTGTGCACCACATATTTCATCATCAACAGTTCATCTGCTTTTTTTAATAAGGTGTTGAACTTAACGCCTATTTCACATTGTCCAGCGGTTGCCACTTCGTGGTGGTGAACCTCAACGGGAATACCAATATCCTCAAGTACAGTACACATGGTGGCACGCACATCATTAAGCGAGTCAACAGGGGGCACAGGGAAATAACCACCCTTGATACCAGGTCTGTGACCATGATTGCTGTCGGTACTGGCATCTGAATCCCAGGCACCTTCACGCGAATCAATTTCATAGGACATTTTATGCATATCAGTTTTCCAGCGCACGCCATCAAAGATAAAAAATTCTGGCTCTGGTCCAAAATAGGCAGTATCGGCAATGCCACTGTTTTGTAAAAAGGCTTCAGCTCGTTTAGCCAGAGAGCGCGGATCTCGATTATAACCCTGCATGGTGTTGGGTTCGAGAATATCACATCGTATGATTAATGTTGGGCTGGCGGTAAAAGGATCAACAAAGGCAGTGCTTGTATCTGGCATTAAGACCATGTCGGAATCATTGATGGTCTTCCATCCTGCAATGGAGGATCCATCAAACATTTTACCTTCTTCAAATAAATCTTCATCAACAGCACTAACAGGTAGAGAAACATGTTGTTCTTTCCCCAAGGTGTCACAAAAACGTAAATCTACAAATGCAATTTCTTGCTCTTCGATTAGGGCAAGTATATTTTGGGCGCTCATAATAATCCTCAAAAATTATTTGTTAAAAAATTCTGATTGGAAAATAGTGACTTGTCAGTTGCTAGCAAAACACCATTTAACACAAGTGTCCAGCATATTTTTGGCAGTTAAAGCTGCCTAGGCATGGACTTACGAATACTAGCAGATGTTAATATTGTAGTCGAATAATTACGGAAAATAAAACAATAAAAAGAGCTAGTTAAGTTTGAAAACGAGTTGAGGTTAACTTAACTTAAGTTACGGGTGCGGAGAGTAAATCAAACCTAAATAGCTCCTTAAGCACTTTCATTAAATTCATGAAAGTATGTTTATACTAGTACGTCTTAATTCGTATGTCAACTATTACTTGATTATTCTTATATAAAAACATATACTTATCATTCCACAAGCACACTCAAGGTTTAATAAAATGAAACTAAAATGGTTATTAATTTTCCCTATTTCCACTGTTTCAGCACAAGAGCCTGTTGGTTTTACTCTTGAAAAGAGAGACCCAAAAGCTGTTTATATTACTAAACAAGCGTTAAATCAACCCACATCGGTTCCAAAAATAAAATCAATGGCAATGCCTGTTAATTTTGACAGTGTTCAGGTTAATGTAAACAACGCCGGATTAAATACTCTCGGTGATGCAGCTAATGAGCCATCCATCGCAGTCAATCCACTAAACCCAAATCAAATAGCCATAGGCTGGCGCCAGTTTAATACTGTGACAAATAGTTTTAGGCAGGCTGGAAGAAGTTACAGCACAGACGGAGGGCAATCTTGGAATTTTCAGCAAGTAATCGAGCCCGGAGTATTTAGAAGTGACCCAGTTTTGGCAGCTAATGCAGATGGACACTTTTATTATCACAGTTTAAAAGTTGAGTCTGATGATCAGGGAAATTTTACAGATTTTGTGGTAGATCAATGGAAATCTTATGATGGAGGTGCCACTTGGGTAGAAAAAACTTTTGCCTATGGAGGTGATAAAACCTGGATTGCCATTGATCAATCCGAGGCCAGTACCAGAGGCAATATATACGCTGCATGGAATGTAGCAGGTAATCGATTTTTTCCTGACACCTATAATAGTTCTTTAAACAATGGGGTAAGCTTTACCCAACCTATTGAGATCCCCAGAAAACCAATATTTGGTACTGTTGAAGTAGGTGCAGATGGTGAAGTTTATGTTTTTGGAGTCAGTAATTTTGATCCTCCACAGTTTCCTGGTTTTCCCTTCCTGATAAAAACAGATAATCCCAATGCTAATCGACCAACTTTCTCACAAGTTACACAGATAAATATAGGTGCAAGTATGCGCTTGGGAAGTTTTATTAACCCAGTTGGACTGGTTGGACAATTATATGTTAAAGTGGATAAGTCAAAACGGGCTTCTCGTGGAACCGTTTATTTACTGGGATCGATGAAACCTTTAGTTGGTGGAGACCCTTTAAATGTCATGTATGTCAGAAGCGTAGATGGAGGTATCACTTTTAGTACCAGCAAGGCCTTAGGCGCTAATACCAGTTCGAGCTGGCAATGGTTTGGTACTGCATCAGTTGCACCCAATGGACGTCTTGATGTCATCTGGTATGATACCAAAAATGATGACGGCACCACCGGCAATGCCAGAAGCTCGCGTGTGTATTACATTTACTCATATGATGCTGGTGTGACTTTCTCTCAAGAACAGGTTATTAGCCCAAGATTTGAGAACCTCATTGGTTTTCCTGTGCAGCGTAAAATGGGAGACTATATTGACATGGTCTCAGATAATAGAGGCGCTCATATTGCCTATTCGGCTACTTATAATGGAGAACAGGATGTTTACTATTTATTTGCCCAACCTTCTGCTGTTGAAGAAAATCCAGATTTTCCCAGTTTGTTAACCAATAATGCCTGGGCTGTTGCAGGCACTCCTTCTCAAGGGATTTTATCATCCACTTTAATTAATAATAGTAATAATCAATTACTGGCATTTGAAACTATTTTTACTGCTCAACCAGATGGGACCCCGATGTGGTTGGTCGCCACTGGCGAAATCCCTTTATTAGCAGATAGTTATACCATCCCCGTATTTATGCCTACAGGAGACTTATCAGGTGTAGGCGAACCGCTGTTAGCCATTGGTACCATGACCAAGAAACGTCTAAGAGACGAAAAAAATGACTTGGTCGATAATAAAATCGAATATACCTTTGATATGAGTGATGGGGTAAAACAGTATTTACAGGATACATTAGGTTCACAATATGATGAAATGTTTTTTGCTAACAATCCTTTTTACAATATTGAGAAAACCTTAATTTTTGACTCATTATTACCAAGATCGCAGCTAAGAGAAGATTTGTGTAATATTAATGGCCAAGTACTCACCAGTGCTGGAGAGAAAAGTGAAGGCAGGGTTCAATTTACTTTTTTAAGAGATGGAATATTAGAACTGTTTGCGGCAGATTTTACATATAAGAAATCTGTAGACAGTATGGGCAATGTTGTCATTGATTTAGACGAGAATGAGCGTGCCAATCCAACATGGGAAGTATTGCAATCAAATTCTGCAGGCGTATTGGCAGATAACTCCGTTCAAAATAAAATTTTTAGCCCCAATGGTGGTTTGGGTTTTTTTGAATTAGGTGAAGGCACAGGAGTCACCGAGATAGGGGTAGAACAAATAATAGTCAAAGGAGCCCAATTGATAACAACAAAACCAAATAACACAGTAGAAACCATGACTGTATTAGCTAACAATGCTTATTGTGGAGAGGTTAAATAAAATGTTAACTGCCCAATGTCACTGTGGAAATGTTCAAATAGAAGTCAAGATATTAGCCGATACATTGACTCAATGTAACTGTTCAATTTGTCGAAGATTATCTGCACAATGGTTATATTATCGGTCAGCAGAAGTGAAAATTGACTGTTTCCGTGAAAAAACCAGAAATTATGAATGGGGAGATAAATGCATTTCTTTTCACCATTGTCCAGTTTGTGGCTGTGCAACTCATTATACCAGCATGCCTGATTCCGGACTGGACAGAATCGCAATCAATGCAAATATGCTAGCGCCACATTTAATTAAAAACCTGAAAATCCGCCGATTCAACGGTGCAGATATGTAAAACCTTGACCCTGTCAACCAGTACGGCTCTATAGGGGGATTGGTTCAAAATACAAAAATATAGGCTAAGAATCTATTCAATATCAACACATTCCGTTATCATAGCGTTTTGATTAAGATATTGGATAAAAAACCGTGAAAACCACACAATTTCATTTACAAACACGTAAGGAAACACCTGCAGATGCTGAGATAATCAGTCACCAATTAATGATCCGCACCGGCATGATAAGTCGTTTGGGTTCTGGCCTGTATAATTGGACGCCGCTGGGTTTAAAGGTGTTGCGTAAAATAGAAAAAATTGTACGTGAAGAAATGGACAAGGCAGGCTGTTTGGAAATGATCATGCCAACAATACAACCCGCTGGCTTGTGGCAAGAAACAGCACGTTGGGATAAATACGGCGATTTATTATTAAAAATAAAAGACCGCGCAGGCAGAGATTTCTGTTTTGGTCCAACTCATGAAGAAGTGATCACGGATTTTGCCAGAAAAGAAATAAAGTCCTATAAGCAATTGCCCATCACTTTTTATCAAATTCAGACCAAATTTAGAGATGAGATACGCCCACGCTTTGGGGTCATGCGCGCCCGAGAATTTTTGATGAAAGATGCTTATTCTTTTCACTTAAATATAGATTGTCTAAAAGACACTTATGCCAAAATGCATCAGGCTTATTGCAATATATTTGAGCGTATTGGTTTAACCTTTAGGCCTGTTGAAGCGGATTCTGGTGAAATTGGTGGGACAGGTTCTCATGAATTTCACGTATTGGCAGATTCAGGTGAGGATGCCATTGCTTATTCTACAGAAAGTGATTATGCCGCTAATATAGAAAAATGCGAAGTCCTGGCTCCAACTAAAAGCAGACCAGAACCACAGCAAGAGCTAAAAATCATAGATACACCCAACAAAAAATCCATTCAGGAAGTGGCAGACTTTTTAGCTATTTCACCTAAAAAAATCATCAAAACATTATTGGTTGCAGGTGTTGATGCTCCCGTGGCTTTGGTGTTACGTGGTGATCATGAACTGAATGAAATCAAAGCAGCCAATCTGGCAGAAGTGGCTTCACCTTTCACTTTGCTTGAAGATGAAGAAATAAAGCAGGTGGCTCAGTGCGATGCTGGTTCAATTGGTGTCAAAGATTTAAACTGTCATATCATTGTAGATAGGGCTGTAGCTATCATGAGTGATTTTGTCACGGGTGCCAATGAAGATGACAAGCATTTAAGCGGGGTGAACTGGCAGCGTGATACCAGCTTTAATCAGGTCGAAGACTTACGTAATGCCAAAGTAGGCGATCCATCTCCTGATGGTAAAGGCACGATTAAAATTGCCCGAGGCATAGAAGTGGGTCATATTTTTCAACTTGGTGATGTTTATGCTCAATCTATGAATGCCGTTGTTTTAAACGAACAAGGCAAATCTCAAGCCATGACCATGGGTTGCTATAGTATTGGTGTCACTCGGGTTGTTGCCGCAGCCATTGAACAAAATCACGATGAAAAAGGCATTATTTGGCCTCAACAGATTGCCCCATTCACTGTGGTAATCCTGCCAATGAACATGAAAAAATCCGAAAGAGTTAAACAGGCCGTCAATGATTTATATAATCAGCTAAAGAACCTAGGTGTAGAAGTGTTACTTGATGACAGAAAAATCAGACCTGGCGTCATGTTTGCTGATGCTGAATTGTTAGGTATTCCACACCAAATTACCATTGGTGACAGATCGTTGGATGATGGTGAGGTAGAATACAAGTCCCGTAAAGACATGCAGAGTATTCGTGTTAAACAGGATGAAATTGTTGATCACTTACAATCATTATTGGCATAAACTCGTTTTTTATAAATAAATAAATAAAGTGGAAAAAGATCAGTATTTAACTCGTTCTAAGGCCAGGCGGGGTGATTTAATTGCAGTAACTGGTGAAATTGGTTCTGCTGCTTTTGCTCTGAAACACGAAGGTAAAGATTTGGACTCTTGCCCATATACGCCACCACATCCACACATTGAAATAGTGCAACAAATAGTATCTTTCGCACATGCCTGCATTGATATATCGGATGGCTTGTTGGTTGATTTAGGTCATATTTGCACCCAAAGCAAGTTGGGTGCAAAAATTGTGCTAGAGCAGATTCCGGTTAATAAATTAATTAAAACTTCATCCCCTAACTGGTCAGATTATGTGCTTGCTGGGGGTGATGATTACCAAATGTGCTTCACTTTTGCTGTCGAAGATTTAAACAAGCTGCCAGCACATTGCAGTGTCATTGGACAAATGGGCTGTGGCGACACTGTCAAAGTGTATGTCAATAACCAGCAAATTAAATTAAAACACCAAGGTTTTATTCACTTTAACAGTGTTGATTAGTTACAATTAGTGTTGATTGGTATATAAGGTTCTATTTTTTTGGCAGCTTAACCGTAACAACTTTGCCACCATATTTATGTACAGAATCATGTGCCCGTATTGTCACTGATTCTGTTCCATCAGGCAGTTTGACGCCTGAGAGACTGCGGGTAAAAGGTTGTTCGTTGACATGCGGATGCTGAAGAACTCTCGTTGCCAAAATAGTTTCATCAATTGCGATGATCTCCCATTTATTGGCAAAGTGATCCCAATTGGCATCATTATGTGCAACAGTCACGCTAAAATTGTAGGTGTTGCCACTGTTTTTTTTAACATCAACAGCCAAAACATCCGCTTCACCAGCCAATGATGAAGAGTGACACAAAAACGATAGTATAAATATCAGAATAATTTTCATACCGTGATTTTAACAATTAAAAGAAGTGACTACAAGGCCATAAAATATTTCAAGCACTAAATAGACTATTATTCGATGTATGACTATTCTATAATAGCACAAAGTCATGACGTGCTTTTTAGCCACAAGAGAACAAATGAAAACAGTAACTATCAATAAACAAAAAGTGATACCATCAAAAGTGGTCTGCATAGGAAGAAACTATGTCGAACATATAAAAGAGTTGAATAATGAAACGCCAGATAGCATGGTGATATTTAATAAACCAAACTCATCTATCAGCGATACTCTGTATTATTTTGATAAATATACCCGTTATGAAGGGGAAATTTGTTTTTTAATAAAAGATAAACAGCTAGCAGGGGTTGGGTTTGGACTTGATTTAACCAAAGCCGATATTCAAAACGAAATGAAAAAGAAAGGTTTGCCATGGGAAAGAGCGAAAGCTTTTGATAACAGTGCTGTTTTATCGGATTTTGCCACATTGAATACTGATGTAAGAAAATTGAGAATGGAGCTATTTATCAATGATAAATTGGTGCAAAAGGCTAACTATGATTTAATGATGTACAAACCACAGCAGATAATAGCAGAAATTAAGTCCTTTATGCATTTACAAGATGGCGACATCATCATGACAGGCACGCCCAAGGGTGTGGGAACTTTTGATCTGAATGATGTTTTTGTCGGAAAAATATATGATGGAAAACAGTTAATTGTTGAATCTCAGTGGCAAGCTGAAAAACAATAAATCACCAACAAGACCCAAGGATAAACAATGATTGAAATACAATGGATTCTGTCTTTTCTACTACTGGGTTCAGTTGCTGGCTTTATGGCTGGTTTATTGGGTATAGGTGGCGGTGGGATAATGGTACCAGTTTTGACCAGTATATTCTTGCAGCAGGGCATTGCTGCGGAAAATGTTGTACATTTGGCTTTGGGCACCTCAATGGCATCAATAGTAATGACCTCAATTTCGAGTATGCGCTCTCACCATGCCAAGCGAGGAGTTATTTGGGGAATTGTCAAAAAGATGTCCCCAGGAATAATTATAGGTACTTTTTCAGCTACATTTATTGCTGCATATGCCAGCTCTGTACACCTTTCTGTCTTTTTTGCCGTCTTTATGGCATTTGTCTCACTACAAATGTTTATAAACAAAAGGCCAAAAGCACATAGGCAGCTTGCAGGAAATACCGGTTTATTTGTTGCAGGTTCGGGCATTGGGGCAATATCTGCACTGGTCTCAATTGGTGGTGGTTCAATAACTGTGCCCTATCTAAGCTGGCAAAATGTTGAAATAAAAAAAGCCATTGGTACTTCTGCTGCTATTGGCCTGCCAATTTCGATAGCAGGAACTTTAGGGTATTTGATTAATGGTTGGGGGCAATCCTCCTTTGTTGAATATAGTTTGGGGTTTGTCTATGTTCCTGCTGTTGTGCTTATTTCAGTAACAAGCTTTATCACTGCACCTTATGGAGTAAAACTGGTTCATCAGTTACCAATACCGACTATTAAAAAAATATTTGCTGTTTTATTAATTATCCTAAGTCTTAAAATGTTGAGTTCAATCCTGTGAAACTTTATTGTATATCAATACAAACAACTTAGAATTGAGTCTATGACAAGAAAACAATTATTGGCACAACCCAGAGACATCGCTCTAAAAACTTACGCAGGATTTTTTGCCTTTGGTTTTGGTTCAGGCCTGTCACCTTTTGCTCCAGGTACTTTCGGAACATTGGCTTCTATTCCGCTGTATTTAATTTTAATACAACTGTCCTGGCCCATGTATGCTTGGCTGGTTTTTATTGCCTTTGTGGTTGGGGTCAAACTCTGTGATGTGACAGGTGGAAGACTGGGTGTGCATGATTATGGCGGCATAGTCTGGGATGAGTTTGTTGGATTTTGGATTACCATGTTTCTTATTCCATTTAGCTGGCAAAATGTTGTGATTGGCTTCTTTGTGTTTCGTTTTTTCGATATCATCAAGCCCTACCCAATAGGCTGGCTGGATAAAAAAGTCTCGGGTGGTTTTGGTGTGATGATTGATGACGTGTTGGCTGGGGTTTATGCAATGTTGGTTATGTTGCTGGTTGCAAAGTATATTCCCAATTATTTTTAATTTTTTAATAGTTGAGACACCTTTTTCTTTGGTGTTTTAATCAGTTTCTGCATCAAACTAAAAGGAATATCAGTACGGTCATAACGGCGTTTAATTTCTTTAAGCATTGCCAGCCATAAGCCAGTTGTCATTTTTGAATCATCAAGTGCTCGATGATAGACACCATCAATGGGAATATTTGCATACTCCACAAGTGTTCCAAGTTTATGATTGGGAGCATTTGGATAAAGTCTGCGAGCGGCAAGCATCGAGCAGGCAAAGTTGCCACTATACTTTCTGGATATTCTGCCCAGTTCTGCATCTAAAAAATTCTTATCAAAACTAGCATTGTGAGCGACAAGATTATAATCACCTATAAAATTAGAAAACTTACGCATCACATCAGCACAACACGGAGCCTTTGCTAACATGCTATTACTGATCCCTGTATAACTTTCAATAAAACCATCAATACGAAAGCCTGGATTCATTAATTCTTGAAACTGATCAATTATTTCTCCATTTCTAATACATATTGCACCAATTTCAATCGCGCGATCCCATTGTTGTGGTGATAATCCCGTGGTTTCGAAATCCAAAATCACTACCGTATCTGCTTGTGACATAAAGTTATCCCTTTTAAACTGTATAGTGCTTGACCAAGAAAGAAGTGTTCTACTGCGGGAAAGCTGGATTTGGACAAAATTCCCCATTATTTTCATCAAATAGCACACTATTCTCCTCAAATAATGAACAATTTTGCCTCAAACCAGTCTTTTCCTCGCAACGAACCCTTTCTCAGTCTAGCACTAAATAATATTTAAAATATAAAATAAAATTGGCAAAGTTACAAATGAAAAGACAATTCCATAAGCGATCATTGCAGCGGTCAGTTTTGGTGCCAGATTGACCATTATTGCCAGTGCTCCAGCAGATATCATCGGTGGCATGGCCGCTTCAAAAACTGTTACCCTGTAGATCATCCCATCTAAGCCAAATAGTAAAAATAGCAAAAAAATCAGAGCAGGCGCAATCAGCATTTTTACCGATAATCCGATAATAAACGGCTGTAATTGACCCGATTCAAGCTTCAAGTTTAACTGAAAGCCAACGGCGATCATCACCACCGGAACCAAGGTTGCTGCCAGCGGAGATAAAAAATCAAAATAGGACTGAGGTAAAGTTATATAACTGAACATCAAAGCAAAAATAAGACTAATAAAAGGCGGAAAAGTGATGATCTTCATTAACACCGATTTAATTGTTACTTTATTTTTTTCCTGTGAAAACAGAGCTAAAATCAGTGATCCATAAACGGCCAATGCTAAAAAAGAACCCAGTTGATCATATATCAAAGCATAAGGAACGGCCTGTTCTCCAAAAAAAGACTGCACCATGGGAATGCCCAAAAAAGAGGTGTTGCCCAAGGGCACAATTAGCAATAAAGCTGCCAAGATATCTCGACTCCAGTTAAATATTTTTGCCGCAATAATAATAATCCCAGCAGAGAAGATCAATAAAATCCAAGGCACGATTGCCACAATAAGTACCTCTTGAGAAAATTTTAACTCTGGGACTTTCATTAACACCAAAGCAGGCAATGACACATAGATAACGAAGAGGTTTAAGGTTTGAGAAGTATTTTTAGGGAATATTTGCACACGTTTAAGCAGCATGCCTATGGCTAACAATGAAATGGTGAGTATAAAATTTTCCACTAAAATATATCTGTTATAAAATAATGCCTATTGTACTCTTAAAAAAGAACTTAATGTCAATCTCCATCCCATCAGCCCGTTATTTAAAAGGGGTAATTACTCAAGCCTCTGGTCATTACCGCAAAGGCGCTAATCTTGCAAATATTACTGATTATTTTCATTCTACCGAGTAACATTTTTCAATAGATTTCCTCCCTTGCTGGAATGACCTGGAGCTTGTCCGAGAATATAAATCGTAGCGAATCTGCAGCAGATATTCTATTCTCGGACCAACTCCTAGGTGAGTCGTTACTAAAACAGTTTGATTATTGTTTACAAATTTGGCATAAAGAACCATGAATTTTTGTGATATTATGTACTTTTAATTTACCGAGGAAATATTTATGAGCGGAATAATGGATATGATCACCCAACAGATGGGTGCTGGCATGATGCAACAAATGACAGAGAAATTGGGTGGTAATAGTGATGGTGTTAAACGTGCCACTGCGGCGGCTATCCCTATGATTCTTGCTGCTTTAAAGCGCAATGCCAGTTCTAGACAGGGCGCAGAATCTTTGGCAGGTGCATTGGACAAAAACCATGGTGATGGCGGTATCTTGGGTAACCTTGGTAGCTTATTTGGTGGTTCATCAATGCAAAATGGTGGAAAAATTCTTGGCCATGTATTTGGTAATAAACAGAACAATATGGCTCAACAACTGGGCCGGGCAACAGGAATTGGTGGTAAAGGGGCCGGTGATTTAATGTCAATGTTGGCTCCAATGGTAATGGGTGCGTTGGGTAAAAGCAAACAACAAGGCAATTTTGGTGTGAGTGGTTTGCAGGATTTATTAAATCAGGAACATCAAAGCATACAAAAACGTCAACCAAAACAGTTGGGAATGATTGAAAGTATGCTTGATAGCGATGGCGATGGTGACGTTGATATGGGCGATATATTAAAAGCCGGTTCGGGTCTTTTGAGTGGCTTTTTTAAATAAAAATCAAAAATTTAAATTGAAAAGCCCATAATAATTGGGCTTTTTGAGGTATATTCATAACTGTGTTCAGTTGGGATGGAGATGCACATTTTTGTGTGAGTTTAAATTTATGAAGCTCTTGTCGAATGCAAGACTTTAGTTTTCCATACTCAAAAGTATGAGACGGGTTAAAGCCACACAGCTGTTGAATTTTTCATAAAAAATCAATGTTGTTTCTGTCGTTTATTTCTATTGCCGGCCTTGGATTGCTGGTTCTGCATATTTAATAAGTGGTATAATTGGCCTTTCTCATTACAGTGAATAAAGTCTTTTTCCAAAGCTTCAAATGCTAATGCAGCATCAATATTTAACACATCAATCAGTTGATGATGTAATAGTTTAAACAAACGCCTCAAAGAAATTTTCCATGAGCTGCCTTCAGTTTTATATAAATTATCGGATAACTTCATAAAATTAACAAAAGGCTGCTGTCCAAAAATAACAGCTTTAGTATGAGGAAATCTGCCAGAATTACCAATCATATCCCAAAATCTGGCAAATCGGTTCACTCTTTGCATGGTTTTGAAGTCGATATCTCTGGTGCTAAGAATGTTATAAGGCTGACTATCATTATAAACCATTTGATATTCATCAGTATGACGGTTGATGGGTGCACCTCGTAAACGTTTTAATATACCTAATTGGATTTCTTGTGGATTTAAGCCTACCAGTTTATCAAAGCTTTTGCCAAAGTTATCCAGGCTTTCACTGGGTAAACCAAAAATCAGATCGGCATGAATATGTGCCTTGGTATTATTACGTAACCAGATTAAATTCTCACAGGTCTTTTCATTGTCCTGTTTACGGGAAATTAAATCCTGAATCTCAGGATCAAAAGTCTGTACACCGATTTCAAATTGCAAAACATGATCAGGAAATCTAGCCAAAACTTCACGTAATTTTTCGGGCAATTTATCAGGGACCACCTCAAAGTGAATCGACATATCATCTGTCAACCGTGCCAAAAAGAACTCCAATATAGCAACCGTGGTTTTAACTTTTAAATTGAAAGTCCTATCAATAAACTTAAAATGTTTGGCGCCACGTTGAATCAGTAAATCAATTTCTTTTAAAAATAGCTCAATACTGAATGATTTAGAGGTTTTGTCCAATGATGATAGGCAGAACTCACATTTAAACGGGCAGCCTCGTGAAGCCTCAACATAAAGTATGCGATTTTTAATATCATTGTCATCATAAAATTCATATGGCATATTCAGTTGCTCTAAGGGTAAAGCAATACCCGCGATAACAGACTCCAAAGGAGTTTGCTCATTAAGCAATTGCGAGCACAGAGTTTTAAACTGCAACTCACCAGGTCCAGTAATGGTGTAATCCACAACATCCAGCCAATCAGGTTGATCAGGCACATGACTAACCTCAGGTCCCCCAACCACAATTTTGATCGCTGGATTTATTTGCTTGAGCAGTTTGATACACTGCCCAGTTTCCAGCACATTCCAGATATAGACACTAAGGCCAATAATTTGTGGCTTATTCTCTAGTAACTTTTCCACAATATCCAAAGGCCGCTCATGAATGGTGAATTCCTGAATTTTGGCCCTGGCTTGTAAATCACCCAAATTAGCATACAAATAACGCAGGCCAAATGCACAGTGGATATATTTGCTATTGAGAGTGGTAAGAATAATATCTGTCATGGCGCTATTGTATGCAAACTTGATAAATCATTAAAGCAATTATCCTCTTTCATTTCTATTTTCGGATAGACTCCTGGTAATGATCATTATATTGATGAACTATTTCTTGAAAAGATTTTTAACTCTTTGCCTGATATTGAAAAGAGTTAAAAGTTTGTCGATACAAATGAATTGTGACTACATGGGTTGATATGTCGAAAGTCTCCCCATTGTGAGATCAATATGTTGAAGTTTAAAGTTCAATCTAATAATTACTCTTATTCATTTGTAGTTAGAGCTAAAGCCTTTTATACTTATGTGTCGTAATTAAAAGAGTAAAAACAGATGACATTAACAAAGAAAATAATTATTTATATGATAATTGGTGCTTTTGTTGGTTTAAGTATTAATATTTTTGGATTGATGGATAATTCAATAGTCAGTGACTATTTGGTTGGTGGTTTGTTTTACGTTGTAGGAAAAATATTTTTATATGCTCTACAAATGTTGGTTGTGCCATTGGTTTTTGTATCTTTGTTTTGTGGAACAACGGCATTAAATGATCCCGCCATGTTAGGGAAATTAGGTGGAAAAACATTAGTATTATATTTAATTACCACAGCTCTTGCTATCTCCATAGCGATTAGTTTTGCATACTTAATTAACCCTGGTGTAGGGTTTGATTTACCAACTGACTTGGAGTTTACTGCCAAACAGGCGCCTCCTTTTGTTGAGGTTTTAATTAATTTAGTTCCTAAAAACCCTGTAGAAGCCATGGCAAGTGGCAATATGTTACAGATTATAGTATTTTCTATTCTGCTTGGTTTAAGTGCAACAATGGCGGGTGAGCCAGGCAAAAGGATAATCAGTATATTCGAAGACTTTAATGTGGTTATTATGAAACTGGTTAAAATGGTAATGGAATTAGCTCCTTATGCTGTATTTGCGTTGATTGCAAAGGTGTTTGCAGAAATTGGAGTTGATGCTATCAGTAAGTTATCGCAGTATTTCTTTACTATTATATTTGCATTATTCGTTCATGCCTTAGTTGTGTATCCGATAATGTTAACCATTTTTGCTAAATTAAACCCAATTAAATTTTTGATGAAGATGCGTACGCCAATGACCTTTGCCTTTGGTACTGCCAGTTCTAATGCCACCATTCCTGTTACTCTGAGAACAGTAACTGAAAGAATGGGTGTTGAAAAATCTGTGGGTTCATTCTCTATTCCTTTTGGTGCAACCATCAACATGGATGGCACCTCAATTATGCAAGGTGTGGCAACGGTATTTATTGCTCAAGCTTATGGCATTGATTTGTCTCTATCACAATTAGGCACGGTAGTCTTGATGGCAACAATGGCATCCATTGGTACCGCAGGTGTACCTGGAGTTGGCCTGATTATGTTGGCAACCGTACTAACACAAGTTGGCATCCCTGTTGAAGGCATTGGTATCATCATCGGAGTTGACAGGCTACTTGATATGACTCGTACAGCGGTCAATGTCACAGGTGATTGTGCAGTGACATGTATAGTGGCAAAATCTGAAGGCAAATTAGATGTTGATGTATTTAATAACCCAGATTCCGGAGTCATAGAGGAAAAGTAATGAGTAGAATAAGATATATTCTGTTGCAATTATTTGTTGGATTGTTTGTGATCTCTAGCAATGTTAGTGCTGAATTGTGGCGAACAGTCGCACCAAGCGTGGATAGCTCACATTATGAATCTAACGCTTTTGATATAAAAGCGAACAAATTTCATTTGCTTGATTTTGATGCTGGATCACTACAATTACAAAATAAAAAACGACAGGCTATTCGTCTTGATTTGCCTATGCCAACAGGAACTTTTGAAACTTTTGAACTGGTTGAAATTGCAATGATGGAAATTGGCTTGGCCAATAAGTTTCCTGATATTCATACCTATAGAGGATATTCATTAAATGACCGCTCTAAAACAGTGGTACTGGATATCACAAACAAAGGTTTACATGCAGTGATAAAGTCCCCCAATCACACCGTTTGGATTGACCCTGTTAGTCGTACAGATAATGTTAGGCACATGAGTTATTACCAATCTGATTATGCTAAGAAATCAGATCATTGGCAATGTATGGTTGACGATATTCAGCAAAGCAGTGCAATACCAATAGATGATATCAATGAAAAGCAAAAAAGCATCAATGGTAACCCATTACCAACAACGGAGCTGGTACTAAAAACTTATCGATTAGCGATGGCCACAACAGGTGAATATGCACAGTTTCACTCATCTCCCAATGCGGCCAATGTGGGCGATACCATGTCGGCTGTCATTACGGCGATGAATCGAGTCAATGGTATTTATGAAAAAGAACTGGGTATTCGCATGATATTGGTTGCGAACAATGATCAGATTATTTTCACCGATGCAGCTACCGATGGTTATACTAACAATGATGGTTTTGCCATGTTGGATGAAAATCAGGATATTATTGATAATATAATAGGTTCAGCCAATTATGATATTGGTCATGTCTTTTCAACAGGTGGAGGCGGCATAGCTGGTTTGAGAGTACCATGTAGCAGTTTTCGAAAAGCAGAAGGTGTAACGGGTTTAGCCAGCCCAATTAACGATGTTTTTTACGTTGATTATGTTTCTCATGAAATTGGCCATCAGTGGGGTGCAAACCATATATTTAACTCTGTCAATAGCTTTTGTAATGGTAATAGGTCTTCATCCTCAGCTGTTGAACCTGGTAGCGGTACAACAATTCTCAGTTATGCTGGGATTTGTGGGGCTGATGATATACAAAATAATTCTGATGCTTATTTTAACTCATTTTCATTAGAAGAGATCACCAATTTTTCCAATAATGGCGGTGCATCATGTGTGGTTAATGTTAACACTAATAATCAAGCACCCACAGTTGAGGCAGGCAATAATTATACTATACCTAAATTAACACCTTTTAGATTATGTGCTGTAGCCAGTGACCCAGACAGCACCAATATTACTTATAATTGGGAACAACATGATTTTGGCCCTGCAGGTAGCCCTAACTCTCCAGTTGCTAACGCACCCATATTTCGATCTTTTGAGTCGACTTTAAATAATTGTAGAACATTTCCACAAATTTCTGACATAGTAGGACAGGTTCAAACTAAGGGAGAAATATTGCCAAGTTATGCCCGAGGCTTAAACTTTAGAGTCACAGCTCGTGATAATGAGGTGACAGGAGGGGCTTTTTCGACAGATGATTTGCAGTTAACAGTAACAAATGATGGCCCTTTTCAAATAACAACGCAAAATTTATCTGAAAATCTAACAGGAGGTCAATCGATCACAGTTAATTGGGACGTGGCTAATACCAACCAGGCTCCAGTAAATTGCTCAGAACTTGAGGTTTCTTTTTCGCAAGATGGAGGTTTACATTTCTTGGCAGCCACCAGTCAAATTGCAAATACTGGTTCAGCAAGTATTGTAGTGCCGTTTTTAAATACAAATCAGGCAAAAATCAAACTTAAATGCTCTAATAATATATTCTTTGATATCAATAATGCAGATTTGTCAATTTTGTCAACTGATTTAATATTTACAAGTGGATTTGAGTGAGGAAGTAGCTCTTTACTTGGTCAAATACGATGAAATTTGTCATTGAAAATCAATAAGCTTGGGACTCACAAGGCCCCTTATTGCATGGTTGCAGCATTTATCAATGAAATAACCATTAATTGCAAGCTACACCTTAATACCACACTTTCCTGAAGCCCTAAAGTGTGGTATTGCGTTGCTGGGTTAAGAATTAATTCAATTAATTAATTAATTAGTTTATAATACACATCCTTTCGACATAGCTACAAGTCACAGGTGGCCTGTAACTATGTTTTCACAATCAATCGGTTTAAATTATGACCTCTTATGTATTTGTAACTGGTGGCGTTGTTTCGTCATTAGGGAAAGGAATTGCCGCAGCATCGCTGGCATCCTTATTGGAGTCGCGTGGCTTAAAAGTAACTCTTATGAAGCTGGATCCATACATCAATGTAGATCCAGGCACCATGAGCCCATTTCAGCATGGCGAAGTATACGTCACCGAAGATGGCGCAGAAACAGATCTGGATTTAGGTCACTATGAACGTTATGTCCGTACAAAAATGGGCCGTAAAAATAACTTTACCACTGGCCAAATATATGAAGCAGTGATTCGTAAGGAAAGGCGTGGCGATTATTTAGGTGGTACTGTGCAGGTCATTCCACATATTACCGATCATATTAAAGAAAAAATTATCCTTGCTGGTGAAGGCTATGATGTAATCATGGTAGAAATTGGTGGTACTGTTGGTGATATTGAATCATTACCATTTTTGGAAGCCATTCGTCAATTGGGTGTTGAACAGGGTAAACAAAACAGTATGTTTGTACATCTGACTCTGGTGCCCTACCTAAAAGCTGCTGGTGAATTAAAAACCAAACCTACTCAACATTCGGTTAAAGAACTGCGTTCAATCGGCATTCAACCCGATGTATTGTTGTGTCGTTCAGAAAGGGAAGTTCCTGAACATGAACGTAAAAAGATTGCATTATTCACCAACGTTGCCGAAAAAGCAGTCATCAATATGGTTGATCTGGATAACATCTATAAAATACCAGAAGTATTAAGTAAAGAAGGTTTTGATGATTTAGTCATAGAACAATTTTCTTTAAAGTGTGGTCAAGCCGATCTGGATGAGTGGCGCAGGGTTATAAAAGCTGAAGAGTCGGCGACAGAAATTATTACCGTTGGTATGGTTGGTAAATATTTGGATCACTCAGATGCCTATAAATCATTAAATGAAGCTTTACGTCATGCTGGTATTCCAAATAATGTTAAAGTAAAAATTAAGAATATTGATTCAGAATCATTAGAAAATACAGATAATTTGGCTGAGACTCACTTGTCTCAGGTTGACGCGATCCTGGTTCCTGGTGGTCTTGGAGACCGTGGTTTTGAAGGCAAGATCAATGCGGTGAAATATGCCCGTGAAAATAAAATACCCTACTTAGGTATTTGTTATGGCATGCATGCAGTTGTAATTGAGTATGCTCGTAACGTTTGTGGCTTGGATGATGCCAATACCACAGAAAATGATATGCAGACACCTCACCCAGTTATTGCGTTGATTACTCAGTGGGAGGATCATTTAGGCAAAATTGAAACCAGAAATACCGAATCTGATTTGGGAGGCACCATGCGTTTGGGTTCACAGAAATCAGTATTAATTCCTGCTTCATTGGTAAATAGGGTTTATGGCGCAGATGTCATTTCTGAAAGACATCGTCACCGTTATGAATTTAACAATGCCTATAGAGATGTTTTACAGGCTAATGGTTTAAAACTGTCAGCCACTTCTGAAGATGGAGATTTAATAGAAATGGTAGAATTGCCAACTGACCAACATCCCTGGTTTATTGCCTGTCAGTTTCACCCTGAGTTCACCTCGACACCAAGAGATGGACACCCATTGTTTGCCAGCTTTATAGCCGCAGCTAAACAACAAAATAATAGAGAAAACTAAATAATATGAAACTATGTAATCATGAAATTGGATTAGATCAACCTTTTTTCCTGCTGGCAGGACCATGCGTTATTGAGTCTGAGCAACTGGCAATTGAGACGGCTGGTAAACTAAAAGAAATCTGTGATCGCTTAGCCATTCCCTTTATTTTTAAATCATCCTTTGATAAAGCCAACCGCACCTCTCTTAATAGTTTTCGTGGTTTGGGAATGGAAAAAGGTCTGGAGATATTACAGGCGGTCAAAGACCAAATTGGCGTGCCAGTTATTACTGATGTACATGAAGATACGCCAATGGAAGAGGTGGCAAGTGTGGTTGATGTGATCCAAACGCCAGCTTTTTTAGCCAGACAAACCAATTTTATCATTAAAGCCTGTAGTGCTGGCATACCAGTGAATATTAAAAAGGGTCAGTTTATGGCTCCCTGGGATATGAAGAATGTGGTAGAAAAAGCCAAATCAACAGGTAATGAAAACATCATGGTCTGTGAACGCGGAGCCAGTTTTGGTTACAATAATTTGGTGTCGGATATGCGTTCGCTGGCTTCTATGCGTGACACAGGTTGCCCCGTGGTTTTTGATGCCACACACTCAGTACAATTGCCTGGTGGACAAGGTGGTACTTCTGGAGGACAAAGAGAGTTTATCCCGGTACTTGCCCGTGCGGCAGTCGCCGCTGGTATTTCAGGTTTATTTATGGAAACCCATCCAGATCCAAGCGTGGCAAAAAGTGATGGACCCAATGCGATCAAACTGCATATGATAGAACAGTTATTGACTACACTAAAACAGATTGATAACGCCATTAAATCACAACCATTTTTAGAAATGAACAACGATTGGAACTAATTAATAGGTACTAAAGAACATGACAACCATTAAAAAAATACATGCACGTGAAGTTCTCGACTCACGTGGCAACCCAACATTAGAAGCAGAAGTTACACTTGAGTCAGGAGCCTTTGGACATGCCATCGTACCATCTGGTGCATCAACTGGTGCCCGTGAAGCGATAGAATTACGCGATGGTGATAAATCACGCTATCTGGGTAAAGGCGTGCAAAAAGCAGTCAATAATGTCAACAGCACAATTGCCAACGCATTAACTGGTAAAGATGCCAGTAACCAGGCAGCTATTGATCAAATGATGATAGATTTAGATGGCACAGATAACAAAGCCAATCTTGGTGCCAATGCTTTATTGGGTGTTTCACTGGCAACAGCCAAAGCCGTAGCTGCAGAAACTCATACCCCTTTATACAAAAGTATAGCAACAGTTAAAGAGTTTGTCTTACCTGTGCCAATGATGAATATCATCAACGGTGGAGAACACGCTGATAACAATGTTGATATTCAGGAGTTTATGGTTTTACCTGTAGGTTTCAACAGCTTTTCAGAAGCACTAAGGTGTGGAACAGAGATTTTTCACAGCCTTAAAGCTGTATTAAAAGCCAAAGGCTTGAGTACAGCCGTGGGTGATGAAGGTGGTTTTGCGCCTGATTTACGCTCAAATGTAGAAGCGGTAGAAACCATTATGCATGCCATAGAAAAAGCGGGGTATAGCGCAGGCAAAAATGTATACTTGGGATTGGATTGTGCAGCATCAGAGTTTTGTGAAAAGGGTGTTTATCATTTAGCTGGAGAAGGCAAAAAATTTGACTCCAATAGTTTTACCGATTTTCTGGCAGACTGGGTCAGACAATATCCAATTATATCCATCGAAGATGGCTTGGATGAAGCTGATTGGACCGGCTGGAAATACCAAACAGAGCAACTGGGTAAAAAAATCCAGATAGTTGGTGATGATTTGTTCGTGACTAATCCACAAATTTTTCAACAGGGTATTGATAAAAACATTGCTAATTCTATCCTCATCAAACTGAATCAAATTGGCACCTTAACCGAAACCCTAAAAGCGATAGACATGGCACATAAGGCCAATTATACCGCTGTTATTTCGCATAGATCGGGAGAAACAGAGGATAACTTTATTGCAGATTTAGTGGTTGCCACCAGTGCAACACAGATTAAAACGGGCTCATTGTGTCGTTCAGACCGCATTGCTAAATATAACCAACTTTTACGCATTGAAGATCAGTTAGGTGCCAATGCTAAATACGCAGGCATCAATGCTTTTGATAAACTAGGGATTTTATAAAATAATAATATTCTGTGGAGCTGAGATGTTGATGAAAAAATGAATGGTATAATTACATTGATACTCTTAAATCTATGTTCATTCTCAGTTTGTGAAAGTGAAAAAATTGTAGAAGAACATTATGTTATGGTTATTGATAATATGGATGTTGGTATTATTGAAAACTTTTTAATGCTCCATACATTGAAAATTATAGAATTAAAATTAGTCCTTCCAAAGAAAGGGGATAGCATGGAAGGTATTTTAAAAAATTTGACAAGTTTAAAGTCAGTAAAATTAATCAAAAAAGAAGAGTACATTTACCTTGAAGAAATTAAAAGTCAGACAGATAACAAGTACACTTTTAAAATGAAATTTTTCTTCAAGGATAATCTTTATATTGGTGGGATTGTGACTAATTCAGATGGAACTTGGTAGTTAGTTGGTCCAACTCATCTGACAATTGAGCTTATAGAGACAATTGCTGGATATTGTCCAAGTCATTTTGATAACGCTCTTTTAATAAGGGCTGTTCTCTTATGACTGTTTCCAGTTCGATCTGTGCCAGCTTTAACTGGGTGGATTGTTGGCTTTTATTTAATTTGAGGAATTGAATAGAAAGCACTCGCAGCTGAGCTCTTTGTGCCAGCAATTGATGATGGTCAGGAAATGCTATTAAACCCTTTTCAACTATAGACAAATCCTTTCGCCATTTTTTTGTATCAAATGAATGGTGTAAAAAATCTCGGTGGTGTTCAATTTTCAATAGGGTGGCAAATTGTGTTAAACAGTTATAGCCATCAACTGAGCTCTTAACACATTGAGAGTTGTAATCCCGACTGGCCAATATGGATGGCATGCTATCCATTTTGTTAATTTGCTGATTTAAGGCCAGCATGTTGTAATAATAACCGTACAGAGAAGACAGGTCGACGTCATCAGATACGATTTTCTGTAATTCAGCTAACCTATGCTCAATTAATTTGAGCTGATCATTTTGACTGAGCTGATTTTCTAAATAATAGGTAACACCTGACAACATAGCACTGACCTGATTAAATCTGAATATCCAACTATTTGGCTGATCATTAATAATAAGATTATATGAGTTAATGGCTAGCCCTAAATGGGGCTCTGGATCTTTGCCTTGATAGACAAGATAATCTGCATAAGTCCATTCAACATAACTTCTTGCAAGTTGTACTTTAATATTATCGGGCCACTTCTCTTGCATTGTTGTGGCTATTACACTTGCCTGAGTCAATTGTTCGTCCGCCTTATAGCTATTTTGATAACGGTAGTAACTGTGATTAGTCAGGATTTCAACTAAACGGGAAGACAGTAAAATAGATGCATCGGCATGATTTAACAAACCCAACATTATTTGTGTGGACTCTTCAAAGCTAACATCTGCCAGTTGGTTAAATGGTGAAATTGAGGTGGCACGTAGATATAAAGCACTAGCAAATTCAATTTGAAATAAGTAGTTCTGGGGCATGGACTCAGCTGCAAGTCTATGATAATCGACAGATTTAGTTTGTTCAATTTGACTGTCCTGATTGCTATACATTTTCCATTTGCCTTTAATTTGATTGGTTTGGCCAAGAATAAAATTTGTTTGGGTCATACCGCTGCTGGTATTTTCGACTCCAGCAAGTAATGATTCAGCTTTGTTTAAATATTTTTGTGGATTTTGTCCTTGACTGCATTGAGCCCGCCCCAGATTTATATAAGATTTGATTGCTGTGGTTATTGCATATTGGTCACTAGTCAAGACCTGTATTAATTCATCACAATCAGATAGTTCAGGAATATTCAGTGTGTCTATTTTATCGATCTCGGTAATTAACAGTTCAGTTTTTATTTTACATTTCTTTTTAAATATTTCAGGGTGGCTTCTGGCAATGGTGCTGGCATTTTCTATTAAATTGTAAGCTTTTTTATACAACAGGTTAGCTAATTTATTGTTGCCGTTGACTTTATGTTTTCTGGCTTCCTCTGCTAAGATATCGGTTGCAAATAACATCCTTGGTATTGGCCATAATTCATTTTTTTCATTTTTTTCAAGTTGTTTTAAGGCCCCTGCTATTTCCCCATTAAAATACATTAACATACTTTTAAACATGATGTTTTGCTGATGGTCGTTTAAAGTCTGATTGGTAAATAACTTTTGAGCAGGTATTAAATAACGGTCTTTTAAAATATTAATTTGTGCTTTACGAATTTTAGCATCCGAATACTGGTTGGCTTTTTGGATTTCCTGTTGATATAAATTGAGATAGTTTCTTGCCAAACTGATGATAACAGCTTTATCCTGGGGTGACTTGTTGTGGATAAAATTCAAAATACTTTGTGCTTTTTGATAAAGTCCCAAGCTGATAGCAGCCTTGGCTATGGCAAGAGAGATAAATTGTTTCTGTTCTACACTTTCTTGTTGGTATTTTTTTTCCAGTTTAATAAATGTGTTTTTTAATTCATTGAGCTCAGGCTGGATATTGCTTGAGGGTCGAAGATAAAGAAAACGGGTGGCGTTTTTTATATCATCAGCTATACCCCAGTAATATTGACTGTGTTTGGTCTGTATTTTCAGCAGCTTGCCCTGCTGGTGTTTTTGCAGCATTGAGTGAGATGTTAATGATATGATGGATACCAGCATTAACAATAACAGGCTATGTAAAATGGGTCTTTTTTGAAAAAGTCTCCACAGTTTTTGCTGCTGGTTTAATTGCCTGGTGCTGACTTGTTGTCGATTTTGGTAGTTATTTAAATCAGCAATGAGTTGCCTGATGTTTTGGTATCGGTCAGAAGGGTCATTCTGTGTGCATTTATTGATGATAGATTGCAGATCTATATTAATCAATAGTTTATTGTTGATATTAATTAATGCTAGGATTAACTTTCCTATAGAAAATATATCACTATTTTGATTAATTCCCTCCTTTCGATGTCCCATTTGTTCTGGCGAGGCGAATGCGGGAGTAGCCAATATGTTTTGTGTGGTTTTATCAGTTTTCTCATGAGTTAGTGAAACGCCAAAATCAATCAAAAATGGCTGCGCTATTCCATCAGCTGTTTTAATTAAAATATTGCCAGGCTTGATATCAAGATGAAAGATATATTTTTGATGTATATAGGATAGTGCCTCAGATATATCTATAATTAAGCTAATAATTTTTTTAATGGTTAGTTGCTGTTGTGTGATATATTCGTCTATATGTACACCTTGAATATATTCCAAAACCATCCATGGTTCATTATTTTTATTAAACCCAGCATCAATTATTGTGACAATATTGGGATGTTGTAAATCAGCTAAAATTTGAATTTCATTCAAAAAAGCTGTGCGGTCATCTGCACTGGTATACTTATGCTTAAGCACTTTCATGATGACTGTTTTATGATAAGTGCCATCACTTCGGTGTGCTAAATAGACATCACTTTGACCACCTGTACTTATTTTTTTATCAATTTCATATTGTGCGGTGCTTTGCGGGTCTTCTGGTTGCGAACGAGTCAATGCGGAATTTAACAGTTGCCCAGTTTTGTCAGATAGACTATCAGAGATTATTTCAATTTCATCTGTATTGTTTATAGGTTTTGATTTTTGAAAAAGGCTCAATATTTCCTGTTCATTTAGATCAGGGTGTTTATCAATCAGTCTTTCTAAAAACTTAAAATCCTTATGTAATTTTGTGTTGTTCATGTAGCTTGGTTTCATTCCTGTAAGGCAATTGAAATCATCAATTTGGCTTTTTTCCATTCACGGTCAACAGTTCTTGGGCTCAGCTTCAACAGTTCGGAAATCTCGCTAATTTTCATTCCGCCAAAATAACGATAGATAAAAATTTGTTCCAAACGTTGTGAAAATGACCGCAACTGTTCCAGTTGTTTATCCAGTTCTATCAACCAATGAGCTTCTATCGCTGGAGATGGTAAGTTTTCATCCTCCAATGAAATGGGGGTGTTTTGGTTGTATATTTTTTTTGCTTCATTGAGAAGGATCTGTTTCATTGCCATTGAGCACACTGCATAGTAATGATTGCGGTCATTAAATACAGAGTTACTTTTGTTGAGTTTAATCCAGGCTTCACTGACTAATGCAGTGGTATTTAAATCATTTTTTTTAAATTTGTATCTGTGATTTTTGGCAATCAATTTTAAATGATTAAATACCTCATTCATTATCCTCTGTTGGCTATGATTTAACTCGTTTGAATTGCTGTTAATTATTCTGGTTATATTGTCAATTTGATCCATACCATTAATCTACGCTTAACGGTAACAATCGTCAAGTAAAATATAGGGTCATGTAAATTATATAAACAATGTTGAGACTAAGGATAAAACACCACTCATCCATGGGTGGTGTTTAACAAAGATACTAATGGTTAAATATAAATGGTTCTGTATCATTACTATTAGTCAAGCCATCAGAATCAAATCACCAGTGGCATCTTCAAAAATTAACACTTCGGATAACCAGAGCTTAACATGTTGCATTATTTTCGTACTATTATAGTCATTATTTAATTTTAAACTGTGTGTATAAAATGCTATGCTATCTTCGTTAAAATCATAATTAATGGTATTAATATTTTGATTGCGTAAATTAATATCATCTAAATAGTCCAATAGTCTGAATTCGT
>JAESTH010000093.1 GCA_016763695.1 Alcanivoracaceae bacterium | reverse complement strand
TTGCCGTTAAAACCTCTGTAGACGATAACCACAGCCGTTTACTCATTCTTGAAAGTATTGTGACCCAGTTACAAACCACCTTAACAAATACACAGAATGACTTGGCCAATGCAAATACGACGATTAATACTTTACAAACTGATTTAACCACAACTCAAAATAGCTTGGATACGGCAAACAATAATATTTCCACCCTGCAAACAGACTTAAGCTCAGTAGAAAACAACAGCGTATTAGAGCTAGACGGTTTATTGCGTTATGCTCTAATAAATGGGCACGATACGGCAGAATTTACCGCTACCAATGTACAAATCAATGATGGTTCCGGTAATACTGGAGGTATGGTCAATGGTTTAGGAAACCTAACAATTGGTTATAATGAAAGCAGTAACAGTGCACCTGAGTTTTGTTCTGATCCACAATATGACAACCAAATTGATTGTGAGAACAATTCTGAAATATGGGACAGAAATGTGCGCCGCGGCTCTCATAACCTAATTGTTGGGCAATTCAATTCTTATGATGATTATGGCTCTTTTATTTCAGGCCAATTTAATATTGTTAACGCCTTCTTTGCAAATGTCAGTGGTGGCCTTAACAATATTGCCAGTGGTAATGCCTCAAGTGTCAGTGGAGGTCGATCAAATATAGCCAGTAGAAGTTCTTCAAGTGTCAGTGGTGGCCGTAACAATACAGCCAGTGGTTCTCAATCAAGTGTCAGTGGTGGTCGTAACAATACAGCCAGTGGTTCTCAATCAAGTGTCAGTGGTGGTCCTGAAAATACAGCCAGTGGTTTTCAATCAAGTGTCAGTGGTGGTCGTAACAATACAGCCAGTGGTTCTCAATCAAGTATCAGTGGTGGTACTGAAAATATAGCCAGTAATACCTACTCAAGTGTTAGTGGTGGTCGTAACAATACAGCCAGTGGTACTCAATCAAGTATCAGTGGTGGAGATGGAAATATAGCCAGTAATATCTACTCAAGTGTTTCAGGTGGTCGCACCAATATAGCCAGTGGTGTTCACTCAAGTGTCAGTGGTGGGCTCAGCAATCTTGCCAGTGGCTTTTTCTCAAGCGTCAGTGGAGGTGATGGAAATACAGCTAGTGGTTTTACGTCAGCAACAGTTAGTGGTGGTAGAAACAGAACTGCCAGTGGGACAAACGACTGGGTAGCAGGCAGCTTGTTTGAAGACCAATAAATCACTTTGATAAGAAGGAGTATCAATATGAAAAAACTATTATTTATAACATTGTTCTCAACAGGTGTCTATGCTAGTGATTTGATTTACCTCAATGGTTTTGAAAATACTGGCTTGGTTTCTGGCACAATCACAGGCCTTAATGCTACTGGTTTACAGCTAGATATGACATCGTTATCTTTAAGTCAGAACCTGCTTTTAGATCAAAATGGCAGCTTTGTGTTTTCACTACAGATTCCTATTGGTGATAACTGGGAAGTGAGCATAACAACGCTTCCGGATAACCCCATACAGCAAAGTTGTACCATCAACAATCAATCAGGAGTGATGCCTGCAACAGGGGCTGATAATCTTGCAGTTGTTTGTAACAATATATCATGGGTGTGGGATGAGATGGACTGGGATGAAGGAGGTTGGCAATGACAATTTAAAATTGACTTTTTACTAAACTAAAATTAACAAAACAAAAAACATGAGAGATTTATCAAGCTCTCTCAATCAGGAGAAAAAAATGTACAACAATAAGCTGAAATTAAAACGCAACAATAATGTCTTGTTAACTGCAATCAGTAGTATGGTATTATTATGTTCAACTACTTTTGCCAGTGACCTAACCCTTTCTAATACTTATGCGACACAGCAATCAAAAGTGTCTACTACAGTAAATATCGATACAAGCCCAATTGAAAACTTTAAAGCTGATGATCACAACAGATTGAATGACCTTGAAGCTCTTGTGTCTCAGTTAGTATTAACCTTAATAGGCGTAAAGAGCGATTTGGCAAACGCCAATAGCACTATTAATACATTGCAAACAAATTTAATCGCAACACAAGATAGTTTGGCTGTGGTAAAAAGTAATAGCGTATTAGAGCTAGATGGTTTATTGCGCTATGCAGTTATTGACGGGCACGACACGGCTGAATTTACCGCAATCAATGTTCAAGTCAATGATGGTACAGGTAGTACATCTGGCCCTGTCAATGGATTAGGCAATTTGACCATCGGCTACAATGAAACTACATATGGTGCACCTGAGTTTTGTTCATCTCCGCAGCATGACAACCAAATCGATTGTGAGGGTGCCTCAGCTACTAATATTTGGGACAACAATGTGCGCCGTGGTTCACATAATCTCATTATTGGACGATACAATTCCTATGATGATTATGGGTCCTTCATTGCAGGAGAAGAAAATATTGTAAACGCTCCATTTGCGAGTATCAGTGGCGGTAAAAGTAACATAGCCAATGCTTATAACTCAAGAGTCAGCGGCGGTATTAGAAATAAAGCCACTGCTATTTACTCAAATGTAAGCGGTGGTAATGACAATACAGCCAGTGGTAATTTTTCAACTGTCAATGGTGGCTACGATAATACAGCCAGTGGTGGTTCTTCAACTGTCAGTGGTGGTGGTAACAATACAGCCAGTGCTAATTATTCAAGTGTTAGTGGTGGCCGAAATAATACAGCCAGCTCTTTTTATACAAGTGTCAGTGGTGGTTTAAACCGAATTTCCGATGGATTTTATGATTGGGTAGCTGGCAGCTTGGTTGAAGATCAATAAATCACTTTGATTATTAGGGGTATCCAGAAGAATAAATTATAATCAATGACACTGGATTTCAGCGGGTACTGACATCAACAACTTTATGCCAGAATTTTGGCATTGATTAAAAAAGGGAGCTTTGTACTCTTATTACAGATAACAAAAAGCCAGCGATAACAAGCTGGCTTTTTTATGGCTTTAAAATGTAAAAGTATAAATCAAAATAAGCATATAGCATACAAGATGCCAGTCCAATATATCCCATAATACTCAACAGGTTCAGAAAATCACGGCATAATTTCTTGATCTACTAAACGCTTTTTAGTTATGAGCTTAGCTAAAAAAGCTTCATTTGCAACGGACCAGAGGTCGTTAGCTTGTCTTTTACTCATGTGGACAAATTCTATGGCTTTGGTTAGTTGTTTTAGTTGCAAATAAGCTTCAGACTTGAGCATGAAATAAGGTATAGCAATAGGCTTGTATTTTGCGGACTTCTCCAGTGTTGTCAATGCTTTTTGTGGTTGTTTTAACTTCAAATAATGTTCTGCAAGTAGGTTGTTGAATTGAACAATATTTTCACTATCTTTATTCTTATTAGCCAACAGCATGGCAGAATTTAATACCGCAAGGGCTTTGGTTGGCTTGTTAATTAAGAAATAATAACGCACAATTTGTACATTCAACCACGATTGTAATCTTTCTTCGTGGGACTCGTCTAAATAGGCCTGTTGTTCAGCAATTAAGGTCTCTACTTTCGCTGATTGATTTAAACTTATTTTTAAGGTTATATCCAATACTTTATTATAAAATACGGCGCGTTTATTGCCAGATGTACTCGCTAGTTGGTAATGTTCTTGCAGATGAAGTTCAGCGATACTCCATTTTTTTTGAGCAATAGCTATCTCGATACTGAGTTGTTTGGCCGCTAATAACAAAGCAGAGAAATCAATCTCAATAGCGATTTTTTCCATTTCTTGATTTAATTTCCATGCCTGGTTTAATTTGCCTTGGGAAATTGATAAATTGATCATTTCATTTAGAACCGCACCAATACCAAATTTAAAGTCAAGGCTTCTGCTAATGATTAAGGCTTTGGAAAAATGAGCATAAGCTTCATCGTATTTAGCTTGATTTTTATTAATTCTTCCAAGAACCGAATGTGACTTTGCCACACCCGTTAAATCGCCTAATTTGGTGTATAACTCCAGTCCTCTTCTGGCATAATTTTGCGCTTCATCTGTTTCACCTAAGCCTATATATAACGAGCTTTCAAATATATAAAGCTGCGACAACCACTTGTAATCTTCTGCCTCGAGTAGAATCTTTTCTAACTTATTTGCTGATTGTTTGGCTAAATCATTTTGAGATTTGGCTCTATATACCAAGGTCAAAACATACTGTGCCGAAATAGTATTGAACATCGATTCATCTGCATATTTTGCCAACAATTGAGTGACAACCTTCTTAGCATCATCCAGATTTCCTTGTCTTAATAAAATACCGGCACGCAGACTTTCAGCTTTAATAATCAAATTATCATTGTTGCTCACCGTCGTAATTGTATCAAGCAATGCTAATGCCTTATTTTGGTCGCCAGCACGTCGTGCCAGCTTGGCAAGCTCCAATGTTGCCAAATAATAATCAGGGTTTTCATCTATGCATAACTCGAAAAAATGAGTTGCTTTATCTGATTTTTCACTGGCAACCGCTGCCAAACCACGCATATACAACTCCCACACATAGGGGTTATTGGTGTTAAAAATATCAGTTGTTAAACTAACACTGCCATTCAACTGCTGAGCTAACCACTGACTGGCCTGTTGATAGGCTACCTGTAAGCTTTGGTGATGAAAATCATGCTTGCTCAGCTCCTGTTGCTTATTTATGATAGAAAAACTAACGGTAAATACATTTTCGTGCAAGGCAATATCACTGGTAACGACCTTTAAATTTGGTGAAAGCTTCCATTGGTTTTCCAAATACTCCTGCTGGTTCAGGTTTTTCGGTTTATCTTGGTATTTTTTTAAATACACAGTATTAGAAAAACTCAGCATCTGCTCAGCTAACAAACTAGAGCTGTCATGTAACCACTCATCATTAGCGTTGGCATTCGGCAATACCAATAACAATGATTTTTCAAATACTGGCTGACTCGACTTCGGTTGTATCCACCAATAACTGATTAAAACCAATAACATAAACAACATTAACAAGATTGGCTTTGACAACCAAACATTGGACTTGGCAATGGGTCGACTAATACTATTATTATCCTTAACAGATGCAACAGCCTTAACCTTTGGTAAAAACTTAATACCATGGCCATATACATTTTCAAAATAATCTTGGCGATGTGCTGCTAGTAATTTTTTTTTTCAACATCACTATGGCTTGATCGATTGTGTTGGTATTGACAACTTTACCGACCCATACGTTTTCCAGTAACCGCTCTCTGTCAATAACAGTATTCGTGTTTTGGATAAAAAATAACAAGAGATTGTAATTTTGCTTGGTTAATGGCACCAACTTATCCTCGATATATAATTCCTTTTTGTTTGTGTCTAATATAAAATGATAAAATAAATAGTGCATAAATTCAAAAGTATCGTTAATCAATCAAAATAACATACTAACATTTTTAGCTGTTGGGAAAAATCAAATTAACCCCTGTGCACTAGAAAACGGTCAGAAAATAAATTATCTACATTAATTATTAGTTATGAAAAGTCAAATTTTGATGTATTTGGGCTTTTTAGAAAAGGCCTGTCTCTCTGGCATCTTTAACCATCTCACATAAATACTAATATATTTATTAACTCTATTTGGGTATAATTGTATATTAATAATAAATGCAAATATTTTTAAAAGTTACATTTCTTTCTCGGTCAGGCACTAACTATGAATACATTGAATCAATCTTCGTCAAGGCTCAAAATTGTGGAAAATGATGCCAGAAATTGTACATTGTGTATTGATGCTTTGCCTTTAGGCCCCCGACCAGTTTTTCAGGTTCATTCTGATGCGAAAATTTTAATAGCCGGTCAAGCTCTGGTAGTAAAGTTCACGCTACAGGCATTCCTTTTGATGATGCAAGTGGAAATCGTTTAAGAAATTGGATGGGAATTGATAGGGAAACTTTTTACAATCCAAAAAAAATTGCCATTCTACCCATGGGGTTTTGTTTTCCTGGTACTGGGAAATATGGTGATTTACCTCCCCGCAAAGAATGTGCCCTAAAATGGCGCAAACAATTTTTAAAATTAATGCCAAATATTAAATTAACTTTAGTCATTGGATTATATGCACTAGATTGGCACCTTAAACAACAACAAAAAAGAAATCTGACTGAAACCATTAAAGTTTGGGAAATGTATTGGCCTGAGAACCTGCCGTTACCGCATCCAAGTCCGCGTAATAATATTTGGCTAAAAAGAAACCCATGGTTTGAAACAGATGTTTTGCCCCAACTCAAACAAATAATAAAAGAAACATTAAGTGAGCCATATACCTCAGTGTAATCCCAAAATAAAGTAATGAGATGAGAGCTTTTATCTCATGATTTGCATATCAAGCCGTGAGAGTTATTATACCGCAGGGTTAATATATATTAACCCTGCGGTATAATACTTCTATAAAGACTTTAAAAATTTAATAATCGCATCTCTATTTTCTATTGATGTGCTTGCGAATTTTTGTTTGGCTAACTCTGCTTCACCACTGTGCCATAGTATTGCTTCTTCAAGGT
>JAESTH010000312.1 GCA_016763695.1 Alcanivoracaceae bacterium | reverse complement strand
GCATGTCTCAATTATTATGAACCATGTAAAGAATGCTCAGACGAAGTTGCGTGTGGTTTAAATAAAATGATGATTGAGGTAAGAGATGAGATGCTTAAAATTCTTGAAAATAAGACACTACAGGATATGATTGATGCTGAGGTGTAAATATCTGTTACGGTTTAGTAATTAATTCTCATAATACCAGTTTTATAATCGATTGCCAATTTACTGGAGATGCAACCCTTAAAGGATAATTTCTGTCTAATGAATATGTGAGTTGCCCAAAACAAAAAAGGTATTTTAATTGTTTATAAATTAAGGATTTGTTAATACTTTCTGTTTGTTAGTCGTGGTTTAAATTGCGAACTTTGCATTATAAATTTGCACTGAATTTTATGTAGGATTAAATCTTCATGAAATTGATTGTAACAATACTTATCTAAGAATGAAAAAAATAATTTGGTGTGCTGCAATGTTGATCGTTGGTTCGGTTTCTAACGCACAAACAACGATTGAATTAAGCCCGGAAAAGGACAATTCAATTTGTTCAGAAAGTGAAAACTCTAACGGTTTAGGAAAATTATTTGTTGGACAAACATGTACTGACAATAGTAGAAGGGCGCTATTAGAGTTTGATATCGCTGCTATGGTTCCATTTGGCGCTACGATTACAGATGTCTCGTTAACATTAAATATGGATAATGTGAGTCCAGATGCAGGAACGCAAGATTACAGTTTACATAGAGTTGGTTTAGAATGGGGTGAAGGTGCTTCAGATGGTGGAGGAGAAGGAGCAACGGCTGAAGCGCCGGATGCAACTTGGGCTGATGCTATGTTTGAAACTTCTGAATGGGATGATTTGGGTGGTGATTATTATACTGTCGCTTCGGCAACCTCTGCTATTGGTGAGGCACTAATAGATTATACTTGGTCTGCTCCGGGAATGATTCCAAATGTTCAAAACTGGTTAGATTATCCAAGTTCAAATCACGGATGGATTTTGATTGGTGATGAAGGTTTAACATGTACAGCTCGAAGATTTGGAAGTAAAGATGATGGAACCGCACCTGTTTTAGAGGTGACATATACATGTGCTGATGGTCCAGCGGTTGCCCGTTGCCATGCCTTAATAATTTACCTAGATGATGCCGGCGAAGCTACAATTACTGCAGAGGATGTAGATGCAGGTTCAGCTGTACCTTGTGACGGTGAACTAACATTGACTGTGAGTCCAACCTCATTTACCTGTGAAGATATTATTGAGGTGGAAGTTGTACCCAGTATGATTATTTCGGGAGTGTTTGATTGCACGATAACAGGTGGTACACCTAAAGGAGTTGAAGTATATGTTATTAATGATATTGCGGATTTGAGTGCTTATGGTATTGGTTTTGCGAATAATGGAGGAGGAACAGATGGTGAGGAGTTTACCTTCCCAGCGGTATCTGCTAGCGCTGGAACATATTTTTATATTTCGACTGAAATACTTAAGTTTTCGCAGTGGTTCGGGTTTGATCCGTCTTATACGGATGGGGCAGCCGCAATAAACGGAGATGACGCGATTGAGTTGTTTTATGAAGATGCTGTTATCGACATCTTTGGTGATATTGACGTAGACGGTTCAGGTCAGCCTTGGGAGTATTTAGATGGATGGGCATACCGAATTTCTGATACAGGTTTAGACGGTGATGCATTTGATATTTCGCACTGGACTTTTAGTGGACCAAACGCATTGGATGGAGAAGCATCTAATGCAACTGCTGAATTTCCTATGCCAGTTGGAACTTATTCTACTGATCCGGAAGTTGGTTTATTTGTAACGCTTATTGCAAGCGGAGATATTGGGGATGATGATACTTGTTATGCTTCAATTATTGTTTTAGATACATTGGCACCTGTCATGTCATGCGTTGCAGCAATAACTTATGTTTTAGATGAAACAGGTGTGATGGTAATTGATCCAACTGATTTGGATGCAGGAACGGAAGACGGTTGTGGGATTGATGAAATGTCAATTTCAATGGACACATTCACATGTGAAAATGATGGCGACAATGACGTTTGGTTATTTGCTACGGATATTTATGGAAATATGGATTCATGTATGGTTGTAGTAACAATAGATGCTTCAGAGGTAATTTCAGTTATTGAGGATGAATTGATTGATCCAACTTGTTTTGGTTTCGAAGATGGGCAAATAAATATTAATGTAACTGGAGGAACACCCGATTATATGTTTGATTGGGATGCTGACGGAACTGGAGATTTTGATGATTTTGAAGATATTGCAGCATTAGGTGAAGGAACTTATGAGGTTGTAGTAGTTGATGAAAATGGATGCCAAGCAACGGCAACGTTTGAATTAACTCAGCCAGAAGAGTTAACAGCAACCGTTGAAGTTGTAAATGAGACTTGTCCAGGTGCTGGAGACGGTTCTGTAACATTTACGTATTCAGGAGGAACACCACCATATACTGGTCCTGAGGAAATTACAGGACTTTCTGCCGGAGATTATACAGAACCGTTTGTTGATGCTCAAGGTTGCAGTTATATTATTGATTACGTAATTGGCTTAGAAACAACGATTGACTTAACAGTTACTGAAACAGGAGTTGATTTAACTTCGAATGAGGCGGGTGCAAGTTACCAATGGGTAAATTGCCCTGACTATGACGTTATTGACGGAGCAATAGATCAAACATACGTTCCAGTTGTAGCAGGAGAGTATGCAGTTATTGTAACAATAGATGGAGGTTGTTCAGATACAACGGCTTGTTTCATGTTTGATTTTGAAAGTATTGATGAGTTCAATAAATTATCTGTTGTTTTATTTCCTAATCCAACAAATGGAATTGTTAACGTAAAAATGGGAGCATTAAATGAGCAGCCTACAATTACAGTTTTCGATATGAAAGGGAGCGTTGTTTATCAAAAATCTGCAATAAATTCGAACGAAAAAATTGATTTAAAAGCACTTGAAAATGGAATTTATTTCATTCAAGTGGCTACAGATAACGCAGTGATTACTAAAAAAATCACCTTGTCGAAGTAGTCGAATAAAAAAATATTTTGAGCCCCTTTCTAATAGTTAGAAAGGGGCTTTTTTTGTACTAGGTGGTGGTAGTTTCGACAGTGTTCTAAAGATGTTGCTGAGTACAAGGGTTTTAATATCAGTAATTTATGTGTAGGTGACCCTCGCATGAATAGCTACGTATTTTTTAAGAAAAGATGTAATTTTATTAAAAAATATATGTAACTTACTTTTTATTAACCCTTTTAAACCCAAAATCTATGATTAAAAAAATTCAATTTATATTCCTCGCGGTTTTTTGTGTTTCAGTGTCGGCGAATGCCCAGGATGCAGCTGAAATTGGAACAGCAGAATTAAGCGATACCTATCGCCTAGCGATTAACGAAGACTTACCGATTCAAGAATACTATCAAGCGGATATTACAGCTTTTGGTTTTTCAGATGCGGTTGAGGCTAAAAAAATATTCGGAACGAAATGCAATAATTTAATTACATACACGGTTGATTTTGAAACCAACACTGTAATTGCACATTTGCATTTAGACAGAACTAGTGCCCCTTATGACCGAGAATGGTGGAGTGCATATCTGATCACAGTTTGCGAATTATATTAGTCCAACGTTTAAATTAACCCATTAATAAATAATCTATGAAATTATTGTACACATATAATCGCGTGCTCCTATGTTTGGTTTTCCTAATGTCTGGCTCACTCGTATTTGGCCAAATTATTGGCTCAGACGCCTATTTAATAGGTGATAATATCGAAATTGGAATCAACGGAAGTGGTGGACATGAAGGAGCAGCAGAGCTTCCAGGTTCGCATAATCGTTCAAATTTAGTAATTACATCTCCTGTTTATTTTGGTTTTGTTGCCAATCCTCAATTGGATGCTTGGGCAACTTATGATGGTGATTTTTTCTCACCTGGAACTCCAGAAAATGGATTCGGAATGGAAATAGCGGGAGTTACTTATGGAAATAATGCAACTGGAGGTCCGTTAAATGAAATTGCTGGTGACTTGGTAAGTTATGTAGAAGATGGTGACTGTATTACAGTTGAGTGGGAAGGAACTGCTGGAGGCGTTCGAATTAATGTAAAGTATAACTTATTGGCGACAAACCTTTTTTATACAACGGAAGTAACAATGACCAATGAGTCTGGTGCTGATTTAACAGACGCTTATTATTATCGAAATGTTGATCCTGATAATAATGTATCAATAGGTGGAGGTTATCCAACTACGAATACAATTGTAGCTCAAGCTGATTCTGCCTGTGCGAAATCTCTTGTCTCAGCAACTCAAGCACGTCCGTTAGGGGCTGGACCAGGAACATCATATGTTGGGTTCGGTGCTTTGGGTGAAAATTTTAGAGTGGCTCATGGTGGATTTTCAAATAGAGATGCATCAGATATTTGGGACGGTACTGGAGGATTGACTGGCGTATTAGGAACAACTGTTACTGCAGATCAAGCGATTGCTTTAGCATATAAAGGTGACATCTTGGATGGAGATTCTTTAACATTCACGTATGCGGTTGTATTAAGTGATGACGCCGTCGAAGAAGCATTCGAAGGTTTATACTTTATTGAATTTGAAGCCGTGGGTGTATCTGGCGGAAGTGCAGCAAGTGAATGTAATGTTTCTGTTGATACAGCTGCAACATGCGGTGGTAACCCAGTAACATTAATTGTACAAGGACCAAATACTGAAGATTTTGATTGGGTTTGGTCACCTGCTGATGGTTTATCTGAAACCATAGGGACAGAAACTGAAGCAACTCCAACAGAAACTACAACTTATACGGTAACCGGAACACCAACTGATGGTTGTTTAGAAACGCCAATTGTGAAAACAATTGTAATTGAATATTTAGATGGACCATTGCTTGAAATTTCAGATTCAAGTGTCGTCTGCGGCTCGTTTGATTTAACGACGCTAGAATATGTTGATTTGAATGGTGTTCTTGGAACAGTAACTTATTTCTTTTCAGAAATTCCAGACAGTGCAACACAAGTTGATCCGCAGTGGCCGAGTGATTTTATTTCAGAGGGCGATTCAGTGTACTTAATGGTAGCAGATACAGTAAATGGATG
>JAESTH010000092.1 GCA_016763695.1 Alcanivoracaceae bacterium | reverse complement strand
GGTATGTGATACTAACGCTTTAACATCATGAAAGATGATGTGTGGATCGATTCTGTCTTTGAATTCGTCTAGGCCAATAAGGGCGCTTATCCCCGAGTCATTGATCATTAAGTTCAAACGCGCATCGGGATACCTTGGATCCAGTGGTACATAACAATATCCAGCTTTCAAGACGGCTAGTAAAACACCAGGTAGCTCCAGACAAGGTCGTATCAATATACCTACTAAAGCGCCTTTCTCAATGCCATTGTTGATTAAGATATCAGCAAGTTTATTGGCGAAATCTTCTAGTTCTCCATAGGTCATTTGTTGACCATCACAACTCGCTGCAATAGCGTTCGGATTTTTGCTAGCATGAGAGGAAACCTGCCAATCTATGCGCTTAGGATATTTCGTTTTATTTCCCTGCCAATCAGTGAGTAAGTTGCGTTGTCTGTCGCTAAGCAGTGTATATTCATATACTTTTCTATCAGGGTCTTCAGATATAGCACCAAGAAGCGCAATATAGCTTTCGGATAAGTGCTCTACGGTAGATCTGTCAAAGAGAGCGGTCGCGTATTCAAAATGTCCTGTAATTTCGTGGTCTGAGGCATTTAACATGAGTGTCAAATCGACTCTTGAGGTTTGGCTATTGTGGGTCAGTCGATGGCAGCTTAAATCTCCCAGTTCAATTTGCGTCTCCGCTTGATGTTGGAATGAAAAGAATACCTGACACAAAGGATGAAATGATGCGCTGCGCTCTGGGTTAACTTCAGTAACCACTTGTTCAAAGGGAACTTGACTGTTGGCGTAGGCATTCAAAGCGATTTCTTTAAGGTTGTTTAAATATTCTGAAAAGTTGATATCAGGTTCCACTTCAGAACGCACAACAACAGTATTTACAAATATACCCAGCACGTTCTCTAACTCTCGGCGAGAACGGTTCGCGACCGGTGTGCCGATACTTAAGTCACTTACATTAGAATATCTGGCCAAAAGAACTTTGAAACCAGCGAGTAATAGCATAAACATGGTTACGCCATGTTTCTTACACACTGATTCAAGGCTTGTTTTTAATTGTTGGGGTAAGGCAATGGCGACGGAATCCCCTTTGAAGTCTTGCTTCGATGGTCTCAATCGGTCAGTGGGTATCGCCAGTAATGGAACCTGGTCAGTCAATTTGTCAGTCCAATAGTTAAGTTGGGATTGATATTTACCTGATTCCAGTTGGTTCACTTGCCATTGAGTAAAATCAGCATATTGCAAATGAGGTGGACCTGGAATTAAGTCTGCCTGATTTATCAACGCGGTATAAAATGTATTGAGCTGTTTTACTAATAATTGCAAAGACCAGCCATCTGCAATGATGTGATGCAATGTTAGTACAAGGACATGGTGTTGAGGAGCAACTTGAAAAACCGTTACGCGCAATAGGCCGGATTGTTCAAGATCAAAACCATATTTAGCTTCTTGATGAATGCTATTACGCAACTCAGCGCTGGTAACTTGGATAACATTAATATTGAAATCTAATTCAGGTTCAACACATTGCCAAAGCTCTCCGTTTTCTTCTATGAACCGTGTTCTAAGCACATCGTGTTCAGCAATTAATTGCTGAAAGGCTAACTCTAGCTGAGGGATTCGCAGCGGCCCAATAATTTCGAATGCACCGGACATATTGTAAACGGAGGATTCGGATTGCAAGCGATTGGTTAACCACATCCCTTTTTGCATGGTAGAACAGGGGGCCTTGTAACCCATTCTGCGTTTTTCTTGGTTAAAAACCGAAGTAACCTCATCAGGTTCAAAAACCTGAGCATCTTTAAGGTAGCTCACTAAATCCGGCTTGAAACGTTTCAAAGCATCACGGTGTTCTTGATTTAGAATGCCTTTAGGGGCGCTGACTTTGATGTTCTCGTTCTCGTCCAATGACAAATTGACATTGGAGATCTCAAGACGCTTAATAAACTCATGGAATATCAAATTATAATCTCCTCTTTTTCTTGTTCATCTTCATTCACTGTTGTGAATACATTTGGTGATAGAGTGGTCAGGGTCTGGGCGTACTTCTGCAAAGTAGGTTCGCGAAAAATGAGTTGAATATCAGGTGTAACCCCGAATTTTTCTCTGACTCTGTCAGCCATAATGACGGCTAATAGTGAATGTCCCCCAGCAGAAAGAAAGTTTGTTTGTCGGTAAATGAGATGTTGGTTCAATACATTGCCCCAAATTTCTGCAAGTGTCTCTTCTAGATATCCGAGGGGAGGCTCATTTTGCACTTGGAAATTGCTGTTATCCATTGGTAACATCTGTGTATTTAACTTACCGTGCGCAGTTAAAGGCCATTCCTCAAGCATGATGATTCGGTCAGGACACATGTATGCAGGAAGAGTTTGTTTGCACCACTCCACTAAAGTTTCAGTTAAATCCAGGTTTGTCGAATGCACCCATGTTAATAATTCCCCCAAAGCACCTTCTCCAACTTTTGAGCAATGAGCCGCAATGACTTCAGGATGCTTTAACAATACCGATTCTATTTCTGGCAGCTCAATGCGAAATCCGCGCAATTTAACTTGCCTATCTACACGACCTAAGAACTTAATTTCACCGTGTTCTAAATATTCAGCGGTGTCGCCTGTTCGGTAATAAGGCACACCAGTATTAGTCAAACTGAATTTATTATCAGCATTAGTCTGATTTACGTAGCCGAGTCCGACCGCTGTACCAAAAACAACTATTTCGCCTTTTACGCCAAGTGGAGTAGGTCTGTCATCACTGTCAAGAATCAAAACCTCGGTTTCGTCGATGGTTTTCCCCAGAGACAGTGCATCTTCGGGGTGAATAATTTGCTTGTGGGTGACAAATCCGGTTTCGGTAGGGCCATATAAATTGTGTAACTCTAGCCCGATTCGCTCCGCAAGCTCAGACTTTAATTGTTCTCCACCACAGATGATTCGAGTTAATTCTTTGGGCCAGTCAGCCTTTACAACGTCGAAAAAAACAGATAAAAATGAAGGCACAAACTGAGCCGTTGATACCTTCTGTACTCGCATTAAATCAGCGAGTTTAGCAGGGCTTTTTCTTTCTATATCATCTGCGATAACAGAAGTTGCACCGCTATAAAGCGGCCATAAACATTCCCACAGTGAAACGTCGAAACTGATGGGGGTTTTATGCAACACGCGTTCGGCAAGCATCAGAGGTATTTTTTTTGTCAGCCAATCTAATCGATTGCTCAAACTTCCATGATTGACAATGGCTCCCTTAGGAAGCCCCGTAGTTCCTGATGTAAAAATAATATAAGCAGGATCTTCACTCGATATATCTACATGGGCAGCCGTTTCAACTTCTTCGTTTAATAGCTGTTTGATATCTACCTTTTCAGGGAGAAACTCAAGTCTACCATCCTCAACCAATACCAGTTGAGGTGAAACCTGGTGCAAAATATTTCTTACACGATTTTCGGGTAAATTGTCATCAATAGGTACATAAATCGCACCAACTTGCCAAATTGCTAACATTGTCGAAACCCAATAAGGGCTACGAGAACAGGCCAATGCTACGACTTCTCCATGCGATACATTGAGCCTCTTTAGATGACCAGCAACCCGTGCTGTCCATACAGCAAGCTGCTGGTATTTAAAAGTCTCATTGTGGTAAATGAATGCGGTTTGATTCGTATGCGTTTGCATACTTTCATGTAAGGTTTGATTTACTGGTACATATTTTTTAAGTAACAGAGGGTGTGCGGAGCCTTCCGTTATTGGAGATGCCGTTTTTTGAATTGGAAATGCCCCTATAGCACTTGACATTTGCTTAGGCAGTTGACAAATTACTTGCTCTATACTGGATGCCAATTGTTCGGCAAACCGACTGCTTAGTACATCAGTTGAAAAGTCCAGTCTTCCTTCCAAAGCGCCCTCGAAATCTACCATGGTTAAAGCGATATCAACCTGACAACTGTGCTGAGGCATAGGAAAAGTTGAAACCTCTTGTCCATACACCCAAAAGGATCTGCTGTGTGGACCATTAACAATCATGGGTGTAGCACCTGCCAAGCGATGACTCTTTTGAAGGGTAAAGCTGGTTTGATACAAAGGGTGGATGCCCAGGCAGGATGGTATGCCTGTGATTTTGACAACTTCAGAAAATGGGGTGTGTTGATGTTGAATAACTTTTCGTGTTTCATCTTTTACATTTTGAAGGTATTTGGTAAATGATAAACTGGCTTCTTGCTTCAGTTGATAGACTACCGTATTGACGAAAAAGCCAATTGTGGAGTTGAAGCGGGCGTCATCCCGTCCAAAAGTTGGCCCACCGATATTTATTTCTGACTGACCGCTAAACCGCATCAAGACCATTCCATAAATAGCCAGAAGTAAGGTATGCAAGGTAGAATTTTGATGTTTGGCTATATTTTTCAGGGCATTGGTTTGGCTTATTCCGATATTGAAATAGATACTGTTAGCATGACCTAAACGTTTTTCTGGCCGCATGGGGTTTCCTGGGAGGCGAAATGCTTGAGGGTTGGTGTTTTGAAGTTTTTCCTTCCAATAATTTAAATCAGCTTCAGTTTGTTGAGTTTTTCTATGTGACTGAGCCACATATTCCGTATAGGCAGTAGGAGTATTGGAAAGTGATTTGCCACTTATTAGTTGCAAAAACTCATCTAACAAATTCAATAATGACCACATATCCACCACAACGTGATGAACAATGAAGCTAAGTACCTGTATTGATGAATCCTGACGCCAGCAGTGCAGGGTAGCTAATATAGGTTCGCTCAAGTCAGGAGGACACTGTGCTAATCTCCTGATTTCTATAGCTATTTCAGCAGGGTCCCATGTTTTCATTTGTTCGTGGAAAATAATCCGGTTTTGTTGCTTAGCTAGGGTAAGCTTAACGGATTGGTTAATACTTTTAATGCTCATTGCCAATAAAGGATGACGTTCCAAACAAGATTGCCAGGCAGAATTTAGGGTGCTATTGTCCGGTGCTCCATGCAGGGTCAAAGGGACGGCTAAGTTAAATACACCAGAATGGGGTTGCATCCTTTGAGCAAGCCACAATGATTTTTGATTTTCTGCCATTCTAAAGTTATCACTATCCGTAATTTGTGGTATTTCAATAGCTTTGGAATTTTTTTGATAGGTCTGCAACTTGCTTTCTAATTCAGAAATTGAATAATTTTCAAATAACAATTCCAATGGTAAATTTGCTGATAATTTGGATTCAACTTCTTGCTTAAAGCGAATAAGTTCAATAGAGTCAAAACCAAGAGATAATAATGAAAAATTCAAATCTACCGTTTCACCAAGAATCTTACTGGCAATCTCTCCCAGTTTAGACTGATTATTGGACGTAATAACTTTTGCTTTAATCAATTGTGGTTCTTGTTCTTTTATTTTGCTGAGTGTATTTTCAATAAATTTTTGTTTTGTACGAGAACGTTGTACTTTACCACTAGATGTTTTGGGCAGTGTTATAGGGCGGATAAATATAATTTGGTGTACTTTTATATCATGTCTCAAGGCGATTTGTTCAGTAACCAAGCGTCTTGTTTCAGTGGGATTAAATTTTCTCATTGCTACACGTTCGATTTCTTGCACAACGATAAGTTGTTGGGAATTATCAACTTCACATGAGAAGGCAGCGCAACCTGATTTACGAAATATATCAGATGTCTGGTCCACAGTTAACTCAATATCTTGTGGATAATGATTCCTGCCTCGAATGATGATCACATCTTTTATTCGCCCGACAACAAACAACTCTCCATTATGTAAATAACCCAGGTCACCACTCTTTAAGAAGGTTTGATCAGGGTAATTTGGTAACGAAACTCCCATATTAATCATACTTTGTTCTGGATTTTTCCAATATCCTCGAGAAACGCTCGGTCCAGATATCCAAATTTCACCAATATGGTTTGGCTTCGATTCTCTCATGTGTTGTGGATCAACAATGACAACAGTCTGCTGACCAATAATTTCTCCTGATGATACCAGTTCAACACCTTCCTCGGAAATATTCCACTGTCTTTGCTCAAGACTTGCTTTGTCAACTGTCAGCTTTAAATATTCTTTCCTTGTGGGTGTGAGTGAAACTGCCAATGTTGCTTCTGCAAGTCCATAACAAGGAGCCAAAGCAAAAGATGAAAATCCTACCTTTGAAAAAACAGCAGTAAAGTCGTTCAAAGTATCGGAACGAACTGGCTCAGCTCCATTAAAAGCAACTTTCCATGATGATAAATCTAACCCTTTACATTTTTCTTCTGTGTATTTTTCAACACAAAATGAAAAACCGAAATTCGGCCCTCCAGAATAGGTACCACGGTAATGGGATATAGCCTGAAGCCAGTAAAAAGGGTTTTGCAGAAATGCAACAGGTGCCATTAATATGACTGGTATACCAACCCAAAGACCAATCAATATAATACCAACTAATCCTTGGTCGTGGTGGTGCGGAAGCCAACTTACAACCACATCTGATGCATCCAAAGAGAACCCTGAGGCAATGGACATTATATTATGAATGACATTTTGGTGTGTCATGATGACACCCTTGGGCTCAGAAGTAGAACCAGACGTATATTGCAGGTAAGCGACATCGGTCGATTTAACTTTGTATTCAGGAAGTTTACCTGATGTATCTAAGTGGTTTATACTCAATATTGGTGGGTGTTGCGTTTCACTCAAATATTTAGTGGCTATTGGAACAGCTGATTCGCTAGTGAGTAGCAATGCCGCATTGCAATCATCTGTGATCTTTTTGACCCTTATCCAGTGATGTTTTCGATTAGACGGATGAGCGACAGGAACTGCAATGATACCTACCTTTAAACAGGCATAAAAACAGGCAATAAATTCGAGCCCAGCAGGAAAACTGAGTATGACAGAATCACCAGGTTTAGTAATTTTTGATAATCCTATGGCTATTTCATTTGACCAACTCATCAGTTGCCCAAAAGTTAAGCTATCTGTTTCTATTGCCCCATTGTGTAGAAAGCGTAGTGAACATTTAGAACTCAATTCTTCAGTTCTTTTTTGCAATAATGTAGGTATAGTAAGAGAAGTATTAAATTGAGTCATTTTTGTATAAATAAAATAGTTTTTAGTTCAACTTTTACTTTTATTTCTTATAAAAGTGAGTTTGCTGGGCCCGAAATTTGATTTCAACACAAGTGGCTTATCAATTACGATGTCTTCATGGTAGGTACCACTATTGACCAAGACTTGAGCCCCCGGTGTGGCTGCATCTATGGCCGCTTGAATCGTTCCATACTCTTCGGGAACCAGAAATGTGTCTTGAACCGCAGGTGTGATGATCACTGTGTAATCCTCAACATCACTGAAAGTTTGATCAG
>JAESTH010000036.1 GCA_016763695.1 Alcanivoracaceae bacterium | reverse complement strand
TGGAAATTGGTTCGGGCACCGGTCAACATGCGGTATATATGGCGCCACACTTCAGTCAATTAAAATGGCATACTTCGGATTTGTTAGAAGATCATGCAGGTATAAAAATGTGGCTTGAAGAAAGCGCTAGTCATAATATTTTATTGCCAATAGAATTTGAATCAGGCGTATCAGATTTTCCCATTATTGATGTGGACATTGTTTGTACCACCAATACTTTACACATCATGTCCTGGGAAAATGTTAAGACCTTAATAAAACAGTTAGGGGTTCACTTAAAGTCTGGTGCGCAGATTGTTATTTATGGACCTTTTAATTATAAAGGGCAATTTACCTCAGACTCAAATGCTCAATTTGATTTGTGGTTAAAAAAACAGCAACAGCATCGAGGAATCAGAGATTTTGAAACCATTGTCAACTTGATGTCTGACTCGGCTATCGCTTTAAAAGGTGATATTGAGATGCCTGCAAATAATCGTATTTTACATTTTGTTAAAAATTAGTTCAACTAAGAGCTTGTTCATGAGTTGGAATTGTGGCGAGAGAAAACTGTATTTGGCGATATTTTCCACTAATTATCGTTAAATATACCTCGAAATGTAAATAATAATTGGAAGCCTAACAATGTTTGAAAAATTTAAAGAGAAGATAAAAGAATTAAGTGCCAAAAATTCCATCGATGTGGATAGTAGTCAATTTAATGACCCCGTTGCAACAAATACCCAGTGGCAACCTATGAAAGCTGGCGGGGCAAACTTTAAGACCAATATTCTGATCAGCGTATCACCCTCAGTATATCGTTATCAATTATCTACAGGCGCGTGGCTATTTCTCGGTGTTTTTGCTGTTTTTGGTATAGGTGCTATCCTTATTGGTTTAAATATGTTGTCTGGTGATGAAGCTATTGTGGGGCTTTTTTTGATACTATTCGGTTCGATATTTGTTGCTGCGGCCTATTTTTTTTATAAAAGTATGGGAATACACAAGGTGTTTGACCAGTCGCTTGGTTATCTCTGGGTAGGGCGGAATCAACCGAAATTTGCAGGAGATAACAAGGATAAACAAAAATTGATTTATTTCAGTGAAATACATGCATTACAAATAGTATCTGAAAGAGTTAGTTCTAAAAATGGTTCTTACTACAGCCACGAATTAAACCTGGTTTTGAAAGATGCTTCCAGATTTAATTTAGTAGATCATGGTAATCATGCACAAGTTATAAGTGATGCTAATAAGCTATCAGACTTTATGGGCAAACCCCTTTGGGATGTAAGTATTGAGTAGCTCATTAATGTGAACCGTGTCGCAGAAAATATTTTTTAAATAAATAGATCTATACTTGTGAATATTGATATTTTAGACTGAAATGAGAGAATAATGTTTGAGGATTTATGTTACAAAGTTACGCAAAATCACATATAGGACAAAGACAGGTCAATGAAGACAGTTATATCATTGATGAGGAATTGGGCTTATATATCATTGCTGATGGAGTCGGCGACCTTGAGAAAGGAGAAATCGCCAGTAAAATTGCCTGTAATACTATTTTAAATGCGATTAAATCGGGTTTGTCATTAAACGATGCCGTTTATTTGGCGCACCGAACAATAGTTGGCGAAATTAAAGAGGATCAACAAAAACAAGGTATGGCAACCACTATTGTGGCTGTTTTGTTTGACGGTTGTTGCTATGATATGGTTTGGGTGGGTGACTCTCGGGTTTATATTTGGGATGGTGCTTTAAAATTAATTACAAAAGATGATTCATACATAGAACTACTGTTGGAAAATGGTCATATTGGCATAGATGATTTAGCCACACATCCTGATAGAAATGTTATTTCTCAGGCATTGGGGATTGAAAGGAAAAGTATAGCTATTAACTCCAATCATGGTACTTTAGGGGATAATCAGATTCTGTTACTTTGTACGGATGGCTTGTATAATATAGCAAATGAATTAGATATCATTCAGGCGATTAAACGGTTAGATAATATTAAAGATATGACCTGTTCCCTGGTTGAAACAGCCGTTGCTAAAGATGGTAAGGATAATATTACGTTGGTCTTAATAAAGACAGCATCAAAATCAGCAGATAACAATCAAGGTATTGAGCCTAAAGTATACAGGTACTTTGATATGATAACTGGGAAAGTCATAGCAGATCAAGCAGACAAGCCCAATATTTCTGCTCAGGTGAGGGATCAGGAGCCACGCCAAGTAGAAACGGATCCAGAATTAATTGACCAGACTGCTTACAAAGATGTTTCTCCAGAAGAGCGAAGAATGTTAGAAGCAGCCGCGCATCGGACGGTTATCAAGCCACCTACAAATAAATATCTTTTGCCAACTATTCTGATAATAATATTAATTATAGTTGCATATATTTCACTGAAATAATCATTCTTTTTCGGTCAAGCACTATATAATATTCTGACTTAATATTGAAATATAATGAATGGCATTTAACGGCAAAGAATTTGCAAAACAGCTACCTTTAAAACCTGGTATCTATCAAATGTTTGATAGTAATGATCAGGTTATATACGTGGGTAAAGCAATAAGTCTAAAAAACCGTGTCAGCAGCTATTTTTCAGGCAAGGCGAAAGACCGAAAAACCATGGCATTGGTTAATGCTGTGGCATCTATGCGTTTTAGCATAACGCGTACAGAAGGTGAGGCCTTAATATTAGAAAATCAGCTCATCAAACAGCACAAGCCTAAATATAATGTCCTGTTGAAAGATGGTAAAAGCTATCCCTATATCTACTGTTCAGAAAATGAAGATGAGTTCCCTCGTCTGGAGTTCAGAAGAGGTACAAAAAAAGGCAAAGGTCGATACTTTGGCCCTTATCCCAGTGCCCAGGCGGTGCGACACACCTTAAACCATTTGCAAAAGTTATTTAAAGTCAGACAGTGTAATAATAGCAGCTATGCCAATCGCTCAAGACCGTGTTTACAATATCAGATTGGCCGCTGTTCAGCTCCATGTGTTGATTATGTCACTAATGAGGATTATCAAAAACAATTGCACTATACCAAAGAGTTCCTGGCGGGAAAATCTTTACAAGTGGTAGAAGAACTGGTTGTTGCAATGAATAAATGTTCTGAAAACTTAAGATTTGAGCAAGCGGCTGAAATTAGGGATCAAATAAAAGAACTAAAAATAATCCAATCTCAGCAAGTGGTAGAAACAAAAAACTCGCAAAATTTGGATATATTTTGTGTGGCGCATGAGTTGGGTTTATATATTGTGACATTATGTGCGGTTCGGGGCGGACAAATGTTAGGACACAGAAGCTTTTACCCCAAAGCACCAGATGGTAGTGATGATGTGGAAGTGTTAAGTGCCTTTATTACCCAGTATTATCAGGACAAGCCTGTGCCAGAGTTAATTATCTTAAATAAAAATATTGATGATAAACAGTGGATCGCAACGGCCTTGTCACAAATTGCCAAAAGCCAAATTAAGCTGCTGACAAACCCACGGGGAGACAGGAAAAAAATGCTGGATTTAAACAGTATAAATATGCAAAACTCTTTAGAACTACAGATAAGTAAAAAAGCCAACTGGCAACATAAATGGCAAACCTGGGTAAAACAGGTGGGATTGAAAAAAAGTCCAAATAGAGTTGAATGTTTTGATATTTCCCATGTTTTTGGAGATAAAACCCGCGCTTCCTGTGTTGTTTTTGATGTGACGGGTGCCAAAAAAAACATGTACCGAAATTATAAAATAACAGACATAACAGGTGGAGATGATTATGCTGCCATGCGTCAGGTTATTTCCAAGCGTCTGCAATCCATACAAAAGCACAAATATGAAATGCCAGATGTGTTTTTAATTGATGGAGGTAAAGGTCAGGCCAACCAGGCACTGAAAATTTTGCAACAGCACAAAATAAATAATGTTGAAATAATCGGTATTGCCAAAGATGAAAACAGGACAGCTGGCCAGGAGCGTTTATTCGTACTCAGTCAGAATATTATGATAAAGCCAGACTCATATTCCCTATTGTCACACATGACCCAGCACATACGTGATGAGGCACACAGATTTGCCATAACGGGTCACCGCAAAGCGCTGGCGAAGTCACGTAAAAAGTCATTATTAGAAGGAATTGACGGCATAGGAGAAAAGCGCAGAGCCTATTTATTACAACACTTTGGCGGCTTACAAGGTTTAAAAAAAGCCGGGGTTGAAGAACTATCCCAGTTAAAAGGCATCAGTGCTAAAATTGCACAACGTTTATATGAGCATATGCATTGAATTGAGTATAAGATTAGATTTGCAGATAACTCCTTGAGTGAAATGCCAGAAAGCTTTGATTATCAAAGTAGTAATTTGATATAATCACAGGCTATCAAACAATAATATATTTTGGGGACAAAAATGACAAATATCGCGTTTATTGGTTTAGGAAACATGGGGGGCCCCATGGCAGAAAATTTGATTAAGGCAGGACATGCTTTAACCGTATATGATTTAAATAAGGAAGTGGTTGAAAAGGTTGTGGCAGCAGGCGCCCAATCAGCAGATTCCGCTGTCTTGGCATTAAGCAATGCCAATATTGTTATTTCCATGTTGCCAAATGGTGCTATCGTAAAATCTCTGTTTACTGGCAAAAACGGCTTGATCAATCACATAAACGATGATGTGTTGGTCATAGATAGCTCAACCATTGCTGCCGATGATGCCCGCTTTGTAGCACAAGCTTGCAAGGCTAAAGGCATCAGCATGATAGATGCCCCTGTTTCGGGTGGTACGGCTGCCGCTCAGGCTGGTACTTTAACTTTTATATGTGGTGGTGAGGCAGATGATTATGCTAAAGCCAAGCCCATTTTAGAGGCGATGGGTAAAAATATTTTTCATGCGGGTAGTTCGGGTGCTGGTCAGGTAGCAAAAATTTGCAATAATATGTTATTGGCTATCCACATGATAGGCACAGCCGAAGCACTAAACATGGGAACCAGACAAGGCTTGGATGCAGGGGTGTTATCCGAAATTATGAAGGCCAGTTCTGGCAATAACTGGTCACTGCAAGTTTACAATCCTTATCCAGATGTGATGCCCAATGTTCCTTCAAGCAATGATTATTATGGTGGTTTTATGGTTAATCTGATGAGCAAAGATTTAGGTCTGGCACAGGAGCTAGCCAGTAAATCTCACAGCCCAATATCACTGGGTTCTGCGGCAGGTCAATTGTATGAATTGCATAAGTACAATGGTCAGGGTGGCAAAGATTTCTCCAGTATCTTGCAGATGTTACAGGAGAGTTGATCCAAAATTAGTTGGGGCTTATAGATTTGCCAAATATTATTTATAGAAGTTCAGAGTCGTTCTGATACTTCTATAGGTGATTTTAAATATGCAAGTTACAATTAATCATAAATTTTCCGCCAGTTCTCAAGAAAGTCACTTTTATCCTCGAAAGAAGTTGTCATGGGCCATTGAGGATTAGGCTCTTTTCTCCAGGTTAGATGTACTACGTATAACTCTAACTCTTTACCTGCAAATAAAAAATCATCACGCCCGTCCATTCGGGCAATTACATGAAAATTTTTGCCGTACAAAATATGCTCATTACATATTTCATGTGTCAATTCGGATGTCATTGCACTTGCTTGAGATGTATCAAGTACGCACCAGTCATCTGGTAGTTCATCTTTTTTAAATGAGATATATTTAGACATATTTTGTTTTTCGATTAGTTTTAATCTGTTTTGGATTTGATCTAACTTTTCACCGGTAGCCTTTTTGTCAGAGTACATTTCTCCTATCACTTTGAAAAGTGGTATTCCGAAAACTAAAAATATTAACCATGTTATCATTTAAGTTACCTTTATCTGTTGTGGTGCATAGAATCAATCTACAGTGCATATACATGTGAACCACTTTTTTCCCGTTAATTATATAAGTTATTTCTCATTAAATGTCAAAAAAATTGCTTATATATGGACATGTTTAAAACTAAAGTCAGTGAAAATTTTACTGACATTTACTACCATCTATGCCTAGGGAGGCTGTCTGGCAATAGGAAGCATAGTGAGAAAAAGTTGAATTTGGACAGCCTCATAGCGACAAGGGCCATATGCGGAATCATTCAGCTTGGGTTAATTGTAAATACATAAAATATCAACTTTACAGTGATTTTGAGTATTTAATTTATTTGGTATTTACACTTACAAAATAAAGAGCATTGTTTTTTATTGCTATTCTTTGTTTTTATTGGCCATATCATAGAATTATAATTTATCTGTAAAAAATAAAACCAGCCTTTGCAGAAAGTGTGTATTGAGTAAAAATACCCTAAATTAATAGGTATATTTTTGCCAAGGTATTTTAAAACAATTTATATTTTAACAATGTAACCAATAGAGAAATAATATGAAAAAATACTTATTTGTATTTGTAATAAGTTTAATAGTTAGCGTGACAGTACAGGCTGCACATACCACATCAAACATGAGTGGAACAGATGTTTTTCCTAATGACTGGAGTAAAATAAAATTAAAAGGTTTGAATCTACTAAGGCTTAAAGTACCCAACGGCTGGTTGATTAGAGAAGGGCTTGGTAAATTTGGAGGGCTGGCTTTGAATGGGCAGGAACGAATCATGATTTTTGTCCCAGATGCAGACTACAATTGGCAAACTGTGGTTGAGAATGACTGGCAAACCTTAAAACTTAAAGGTCTCAATTTATACAGATTAAAGTTGCCAGAAGGGTGGTTGGTAAGAGAAGGCTACGGAAAAATAGGCAGTGAAAACCAAACCCAAGGCTTGCTATATATAGATGACAAAACCCATAAATGGGTGGTGCAGCCAAAATAAAGTCTTACTGACTAGTACCCGTATTAATCACGACCATAATAGTGCATGAGTATTTCTTTCAAAGAGATGAAGTACTCATGCATACTGTAGAATAATAGAGAAAATTCTTTTTATAAGGTCAGGCAGAGATAAACAATAAACCATACTTCTATCACAGCACATTCCCTGTAACTGTTGATTATCATATGATTCTTCATCATGGTGTTTTGAAGACAAAAAAATCGTTGCAATTTTTTACACTCTTTGCATTCCTTCTTTTGCTTTTTACTTAGCTAAATTAATTAAAATAAGCTAAACTAACTGGTTTTCTGAAATATACAATTCAAGCATGAAATACATCAGTTTACGTGGCGCCCGTACCCATAATTTAAAAAATATTGATATTGATTTACCACGCAATCAACTGATTGTTATTACTGGTCTTTCTGGCTCGGGTAAGTCATCGTTGGCATTTGATACCATCTATGCTGAGGGGCAGAGGCGTTATGTGGAATCATTGTCAGCCTATGCCAGACAGTTTTTATCGTTGATGCCAAAGCCAGATATTGATCATATTGAGGGCTTGTCACCTGCGATTTCGATAGAACAGAAATCAACCTCACACAATCCGCGTTCAACAGTTGGAACAATCACAGAAATAAATGATTATCTGCGTTTACTGTATGCAAGAGTAGGTACCCCTTGTTGCCCTGAACATGGTATTAAACTGGAAGCACAAACTGTCACAGAAATGGTAGACAGAATATTGCAACTGGATGATAAAAGGAAATTGATGTTATTGTCGCCAATTGTGCGCAATCGCAAGGGCGAACATACATTAATGTTAGAGCAATTAATGAGCAGTGGTTATGTGCGTGTACGTATTGATGGCCGGGTTTATAATCTGGATGATTTGCCCAAGATTAATCCAAAAACAAAACACAGTATTGAAGCAGTAGTAGATAGATTTCGTGTCAAACAGGATATGGCGCAAAGGTTGGCAGAATCCATTGAATCGGCATTGGTTTTATCCGAAGGATTAGTGCAAGTGGTGTCATTTGATGAAGATGATAATCCTGTTGACCTGTTATTTAGTGAATTATTTTCCTGTTCAATTTGTAATTATTCATTGGAAGAGCTGGAACCAAGGCTATTTTCATTTAACAATCCAAACGGTGCCTGTCCTGAGTGCGATGGTTTGGGTATCAGTCAATACTTTGACCCTGATAGAATTGTCAAGTCCTGGGATTTGTCTTTAGCCAATGGTGCCATCAGAGGTTGGGACAGGCGCAATGGTTATTATTATCAAATGTTATTGGCATTGGCAGAACATTATAAATTTGATTTAGATACGCCTCTAAATAAATTATCCAAGAAAATACAGGATGTTATTTTGTTTGGATCAAAAAATGAAAAAATCATGTTTAAATACGCCTCAGACAAAATGGAATACAACCGTTCGCATGCTTTTGAAGGCATA
>JAESTH010000001.1 GCA_016763695.1 Alcanivoracaceae bacterium | reverse complement strand
CCTGTTAATCATTACCGTCAGCTTCGTCCCCGTGTTTACCTTAGAGGCACAAGAAGGCCGCATGTTCAGCCCCCTGGCCTATACCAAAACCTACGCCATGGCAGCCTCCGCCGGCTTAGCTATCACCCTTGTGCCGGTATTAATGGGCTACTTTATTCGCGGTAAAGTATTAGCTGAAAACAAAAACCCGGTTAACCGTTGGCTTATCTCGGCTTACATGCCAGTGCTAAAAACAGCCCTTAACTACCCCAAAAGCATTTTACTGATCGCGTGTGCCCTACTTGCCACCGTCGCCTTTCCCATCGGAAAAATTGGCAGTGAATTTATTCCGCCATTAGATGAAGGCGACTTAATGTACATGCCGACCACCTACCCCGGCATTTCCATCGGTAAAGCGCGCGAGCTATTACAGCAGACCGACAAACTCATCGCCACCGTGCCCGAGGTTAAAACCGTATTTGGTAAAGTTGGCCGAGCCGATACCGCCACCGACCCTGCTCCGCTCACAATGATAGAAACTTTTATTCAACTCAAACCCCGCAGCGAATGGCGCCCCGGTCTGACCACCGAAGGTCTGAAAAAAGAACTTGATGCACTGGTTAAATTACCTTTTGACGTTCCAGTCACATCAACTGACTGTCCCGTTTCAAAAGCGCTAACGTCTATCTTATCGCCAGCTGACAACTCAGAGCCTTCGTTCTCTTTCAAACGAAACTCCCACAAACCACGCCCAGCTTCAACACCCGCTTTAGCAAAATGCCCGCCTTCCGCTTTAGGAACACGAGACGCCTTTCTAACGCCAGTGGTAACCTGGATCGCGCTATATCCGTCATTCTCTTGGGTCTTAACTTGAGTAATGCGATTCGGGTCAACTTCGATCACCGTTACCGGGATTGAAACACCTTCTTCACTAAACACTCGAGTCATACCACATTTTCGACCGACTAGACCGATTGTCATATTTCTACCTCTTCTACAATGCTTCTGCACACTGCAACGTAAACTCTTTAGCCAAGGCTAATTTGAACATCAACACCAGCAGCAAGATCAAGCTTCATAAGCGCGTCTACAGTCTTGTCTGTCGGTTCAACGATATCTACTAAACGCTTATGCGTTCGGATCTCGTACTGATCACGAGCATCTTTGTTCACATGAGGAGAAACCAACACTGTGAACCGCTCCTTACGCGTGGGCAGAGGAATTGGGCCACATACTTGAGCCCCAGTACGCTTCGCAGTTTCCACTATTTCTAAAGCAGATTGATCAATCAACTTATGATCAAACGCTTTTAAGCGGATGCGAATTTTTTGATTTTGCATCGTCCTCGAACTCCGAAATCGTTTCTAACAATTTAACATGCAAAAAATCACTTGCCTCAGCCTCATAATGGGTAAGGAGTGATTCTGTCAATCATCCCCAGATCAATGCCTGGGTTAGTTGCGCCCCATATCTCAGGGGCGCGATACTATAACCCAGTTACGCTCAAAAGCGCAGTGGATTTTAGTATTATTTTTTAAATAATTACTTACGCAAGTACTTTGGCCACAACACCAGCACCAACAGTACGTCCACCTTCACGAATAGCGAAACGTAATCCGTCATCCATCGCGATTGGGTGAATTAGAGTAACAACCATCTGAACGTTATCACCCGGCATTACCATCTCAACGCCTTCAGGAAGCTCAACAGAGCCTGTTACGTCAGTTGTACGGAAGTAGAACTGTGGACGATAACCTTTGAAGAAAGGAGTGTGACGTCCACCTTCATCTTTGCTTAGGATATACACTTCTGACTCAAACTGAGTGTGAGGAGTGATTGAACCTTTAACGGCTAATACTTGGCCACGCTCGATTTCTTCACGCTTAGTACCACGCAACAACACACCAACGTTATCCCCTGCTCGACCTTCGTCAAGCAATTTACGGAACATTTCAACACCTGTACAGGTCGTTATGGTTGTTTCACGAATACCAACGATTTCAATTTCATCACCTACGTGAACAATACCACGCTCAATACGGCCTGTTACTACCGTACCACGACCCGAGATTGAGAATACATCTTCAATAGGCATCAAAAAAGGCTGATCGATAGCGCGCTCTGGCATTGGAATATACTCATCTAGAGTTTCAACCAACTTCTTAATCGATGGGACACCGATATCAGACTCATCACCTTCAATTGCTTTAAGAGCAGAACCCACAATAATTGGCGTGTCATCACCCGGGAATTCATAAAGGTCGAGAAGCTCACGAACTTCCATCTCTACCAGCTCAACCAACTCATCATCGTCAACCATGTCAGCTTTGTTCAAGAACACAACGATGTATGGTACACCAACCTGACGTGAAAGAAGGATGTGCTCACGAGTCTGTGGCATTGGGCCGTCAGCTGCAGAACAAACCAAGATAGCGCCATCCATTTGTGCAGCACCAGTGATCATGTTTTTAACATAATCGGCGTGCCCAGGACGATCTACGTGCGCGTAGTGGCGGTTCGGAGACTCATATTCAATATGAGCTGTAGAAATAGTAATACCACGCTCTCTTTCTTCTGGTGCATTGTCTATATCTTCATAATTTTTAAACTCACCCACTGAAAACAACTTACCAATAGCAGCTGTTAAAGTAGTTTTGCCGTGATCCACATGTCCTATAGTACCAATATTCACATGTGGTTTATTACGTTCAAATTTTTCCTTAGCCATAACTTTCCTCCTAAATCAAAATCGGCTCTTAACTCAAGGGTCGCTGCTATAAAAACAACAAACCCTACAATATCTCTGGTGCCCACAACCAGACTTGAACTGGTGACCTCCGCCTTACCAAGGCGGTGCTCTACCTGCTGAGCTATGTGGGCACATAGCAACAAATCACAACAGTCTCAACTAACAATGGAGCGGATGACGGGAATCGAACCCACACTATCGGCTTGGAAGGCCGAAGTTCTACCATTGAACTACATCCGCAACCTAACTCTCAAATTAATCCTCAAATACACCTAAATTATTAGCTCAATAAAACTAGCAATCCAAACCTTTAAAAGACCAAAACTAACACTGGTGGAGGGAGTAGGATTCGAACCTACGAAGGCGAAGCCGACAGATTTACAGTCTGCTCCCTTTGACCGCTCGGGAACCCCTCCGTCAAATTAAGGCGCGCATCATAGAGAATATTGATTTCAGGGTCAACAGTTGATTAACGCATAAAATACAAAGGAATTAATCTGTTTAATACTGCTTGATATTTCAAGTTTCCAGTGGAGTTTTTGCAAAATGTTTTTTTTGATTATTGATAACTGGCTTTAGATTAATCTTATAGAGTATTCATCTATGAAAAATATAACGTCATGATTAGCTTCCATTAAACACATCTTCATCGATTTGATTTTCACTATTTGCAACTATACAAGCAATCATCGCGTCACCCGCAACATTGACAGCAGTTCTTGCCATATCTAACAGTCTGTCCACACCTATTATCAGTCCAACACCTTCCACCGGCAAACCGACTTGATGCAAAACCATTGCCAAAGTAATAAGCCCAACTCCAGGCACACCAGCTGTACCAATAGATGCCACGGTCGCCATAAAAATAACAGTTAAGTATCCCGTCAAACCTATATGTATGTTGTATATATGCGAAATGAATACGGTGGCAACACCTTGCATAATTGCCGTTCCATCCATATTAACAGTGGCACCAAGCGGAATCACAAAAGACGCTACACTGTTTTTAACTCCCAATTTATTTTCCACAGTATCTAATACAGTCGGGATAGAAGCACTGCTACTTGAAATGCTAAACGCAAACAACATTGCTGAATACATTTTCTTAATAAAGGTAATCGGGTTTAGCCCACCAAACACTCTAATAAACGCGCTGTATACAAAAACCAACTGCACCGCCAACACCAGCAACACTACCAAGAAGTAACTCAACAACTCCTGTATAAGACCAACTCCCATTTTTGCGAATAGGGAAGACAACAAAAAGAACACACCCACAGGAGCTGTCTTCATAATCATGGTAATAAAACTCATGATAATTTTATCAAGATCATTAAATCTAGCCGTCATGCGCTCACCAGCCTTGCCACTTTTCACCATGGCTATCCCAAACAGGAGCGCAAACACTATGATTTGCAACATATTACCTTGGTGCAGAGCTTCAAATGGATTATGCGGAAACATATTTAATATGGTTTGTTTCAACGATGGAATACTGGTATGCACATATTTAGCATTAGAAATTGCAACAGAAGAACTATGCCCAACCTGAAAAAACTCAGCAAAACACAATGCCAATGCTATTGCAGCTGCGGTAGTAAGGATGTAAAGCAACAAAGTCTTAATACCAATCCGCCCAAGACTTTTTAAATCCTTCAGAGCACTAACACCACATATTAGAGAAACTAACACCACCGGAACCACTAACATCTTGATCAGAGTAATAAAGATCATTCCACCAGTATCCAAAACATTATTAACAATGAAATGCTTTACACCCTGATCAATAGCAATGTTTTTGATAACAAGACCAAAGATAATACCCAGAAACATACCAAGCAAAACTTTTGCCGCAAAATTTTCTTTAATAAATAATATAGATCTTTTTAGAAACACTATGAATCGCCCCACCAAATAAAATTTCACTCGATAGTAAATATAATTATGCTTTTGTTGCAAGGACACACAAACCAACACGACTCTTGACTACAAAACACACACACCATACATTGCGAAAAAAAATCAAATGCAAGGCACATTATGCACACTCAAATCGAAGTACCAGACACTAAATACGTAATCAAGAGCTATGTCCCTGGAGATATAAAAATCAATGAAGAGTCTTATCGAAATACAGTTCTGATCTACAAAGAGAAACTCATTGTTGATGCCACAATAAAGCACATCGATGATCTTGATGCAGAACTTATAGAAAAACTGTGTAAGGAGCATTCACCAAAAATACTATTGCTTGGTACCGGAAAAACTCAGATATTTCCACAAAACAGTGTTTTGGCTCCTGTATACAAACAGCATATAGGGTTAGAAATTATGTCAACAGAATCTGCCTGCAAAACTTTCAATATTTTAATGTCAGACTACAGGGATGTTTTGGCTTTATTGATCGTTTGAAAAACTAGAGTCAGCAAGTGTGGTATTAAGACTTACCAAGCACCTGAGGAACAAGATAAACACCGCCCATTGTGTGTTTAGTTAGAGTTTGTAATTGTTCACGGTCTGGATGTTCTGTCACTTCATCAACGGCGGCTTTGGGTGCTTTTATATTAAGAGCCGCAAAGTCAGTAACGCTGGACATTGGCTCTACACCATCTGTGTTTACCTCTTGCATTTTACAAACCATATCAACAATTTTCTCCAAGTCCTCTTGCATAGGTTGCTTTTCATCTTCACCTAATTGAAGACAAGATAATTCAGAGATACGTTCTATTTCTGCTTTTTCGATCTTTGCCATAAATGTTAAAACCTACTGTTCACTGGAAAAAACCGGCATTCTGCAAAGTTTAAGGCTCTGTTGCAAGATCAGGATTGATTAATAACAAACATAAATGTTATTTTGCGCGCTCTTTGCCACCGAACAAAAACTCCTTATCAACGTACATATATGCTCAACAATTTAGATTTTTTATTTGGCACATTAGCGATTTTACAAATGCTAATATTGCCAGGGTTTTTGTTTATAAAACTTATCAGACTCAAACTATCCACAATACAAAACCTGGTTATTTGTTTTGCACTTAGCTTAACCATTAACTACTGCTTAGTGATTCTATTAGTGCTGTTGGGTTTTTATACAGCCATAACCATGCGTTGTTTGGTAATCACAGAGATGTGTTTGGCTTTGTATTTAAGTCGCAATTTTTGGGTACAGCCATTAGCGCTAATACCATCAGCAAACACTCTTACTGTAATAAAAGGATTTTTTACAGGTAAGTTACGCAATGTAAATATAGCTATTAGCCTGACTGCAGCTCTATGTTTCTCGTATTATTTGTTTTTATTATTACACAACATAGGCAGCATATTTATACAATGGGATCCTGTTATGGCTTGGAACAACTGGGCAATTACATGGGCGTCTGGTCACTTCCCATTACAAACGGCGCATTATCCACAATTGCTACCTATCAATTGGTCAATAGCATATGTACTGGTTGGTAAAACCTATCATTTACAATCGTTTGCAAAATTTATTATGCCGCTGTTTCCAATTAGTATATTGCTAGCATTAGCTGATCTTGCCATCGTGAGACGCCACTTTGCATATATCATTGCTATTGCCACCACTGCCATATTGTTGATTACCACAGCAGGTAATTTTTTAAATTCTGGTTATACCGAAATACCAGTTGCCAGCATGGCATTTATCACTATCTATGTGCTTTTATTAACCGGTTGTAAAAAAATACAGGATGACAAGGCAACGTTCTATAAACTGTTATTTATCTCCAGCATTATTTGCGCAGGATGCGCCGTCACAAAACAAGCTGGGGTATATATTGCAATATACTTTGCATTGTTTAGTTATTTATTCGCACTATTAAATTTCAAGGCAACTAAAAAACCTACCGCCCTACTTCTTAGCTTACAAATATTATTACTACTGGCTATTGCGTTACCTTGGTATGTATATGTTGAAATGAATGCCAAACAATTAGGCAATGAAATCCCGTTTGTAATGTCTGGAATCTATAAAGAAATATTTGGAGAACATGTATTAAAGCATCACATAGCAAATGCTTTAATATTCCCTGGATTAATATTCTGGTTCAGCATGTTGGCAGCTGTATATTTCTATATAAAAGAAAAAAGCGAACTGGTTTGGAGAACAATATTTATCAGCGTGGTAGTGCCTTACACCGTCATTTGGATGGGGTTCTTTTATTATGACATCAGAAACTTAATGTTAGTCCTCCCACTTCTTGGCACTGTGGCTGGATTTGGTATTTATAAAGCTTGCCACTCACAAAAAATATTTACCTTTTGTAAAAACCAACTTCTAAAGACTCAACCATCTTACCGTCTGAACTTACTGTCTATTAGTATCGGTATCATAATCGGCTGCAGCATATTTTATTTCACCCCAAAATATCTTTATAACCGACAAGCCAAACTACAAAAGCAAGTTGGCAATAAAGAATTTAGCGCTGCTTTATACTCCTTGATAAAGACTCAGGGTTTGCACGGCAAAATAATTACTTCATGGAGCTATCTTGCATATTTACCAAACATGAAAAAACATTTTGCAATGATTGATAAAAACGGTCATGTCATAAGACCTGCCTTTATGAACAAGAAAAGTTTCCTAAAAAAGCTACGTAAATATCCGGCACAATATATTTTATATTCAGACTACTCTGGCCTTGATGGTAAACAATTTAAGAAATATCTAGAGAAGCTTGTGACACAAAACAAAGCTACACCGGTTATAATTGTGCCCGGCTTCACCCTCTATAAAATTTTAACTCCATTGTTATGAAACCAGTTGTCTTAATTCCTGCGTATAACCCAGATTCGCAACTAATTGATTATCTGAAGAAATTACAATCCTGCGGGTTTAACAACATTGTTATTGTTAATGATGGCAGCAAAACCACTTGCAACAAAATTTTTACCTCTCTTAAAAATCTGCATTGCACGGTACTTGATCACACAAAAAATCTTGGTAAAGGTGCCGCACTAAAAACTGGATTTAGCTACATACAAAAAAATCACTCTAATCTTGGAGTAATAACTGCCGATGCCGATGGACAACACGCCATTGTGGACATACAAGCTATTGCCAAAAAACTACAGCAAAATCCCCACAGCATTATTATTGGTAGTCGCAAATTTGATAACCACACTCCAAAACGGAGTCGCATTGGCAATATCCTTACCAAACATTGCTTTGCCATAATTACCGGAACAAAACTTGACGATACACAGTCAGGGCTGCGCGCAATTCCACAAGAATTCTTGGATGAGTTTTTAAAACTAAAAGCAACCGGTTATGAGTTTGAATTTGATATGCTGATTAAATGCATAAAGAAGAAATTTACTCTCATACAACATCCGATAAAAACCATATATATAAACAACAACGCAAGTTCCCATTTTCGCCCAGTTATAGACTCCATGAAAATTTATTTTGTATTACTACGCTTTTTGGTAGTGGGACTATCAAGCGCAGCATTAGACTACGTGTTGTTTATTGTGATTTTCTTGCTGAGCAAAAACCTGTTGTGCAGCATGCTAACCGCCAGATCAATCTCCATGCTGTTTAACTACTTTGTGGTAAAAAAACACGTATTCCATTCCACACTCAAACACGAAAAAACTTTTTTGAAATACGTAATACTGGTGCTGCTATCAGGCAGTGCAGCCTACTTGATCATTAGGTTGCTTATATCTTGGCATATACAAATTATCATCGCCAAAATATTTACGGAAATTTTAATGTTCTTGTAAACTTCTTTGTGCAGAAAAATTTTATTTTTATGAAGAAGCTTGGGTCCAGGTTCAAATAGTGTCTCTATGTTTTATAGAGACACATTAGCTTCTTAAAGATACCGCAAAGTCGCACCCAAATTGCTGAGCTTAGAGAAGACAGATTCATAGCCGCGTGATAGGTAGTGGGCGTTTTTGATGATGGTTTCTCCTTTGGCAGCTAGTCCAGCTAATAGTAAGGCTGCGGCGGCTCTTAGGTCTGTGGCTTCTACTTCGGCGGCGGTTAGGATATTACCACCACTGCTGTATACCTCGTTATTGGTTCTCTCTAAGTTTGCTCCCATTTTGTTTAGCTCTGGGATGTGTTGCAGTCTGTTTTCAAATACTGTTTCTATAATTTTACTTTCTCCCAAAGCCACACTGTTTAATGCGCAAAACTGTGGTTGCATATCAGTTGGGAATTCTGGGTGTGGTCCTGTGACTAAATCAAAGGCTTGTAATTTCGCGCTGGCATCAATAACGATGTCATCTGCTTGTTGGGTTATATCTACACCCATGGCGATCAGTTGGCTGGCAATTTCAAATACACTCGGATAATCAACATTTTTTAAGGTGATTTTACCGCGAGTTATGGCAGCTGCTGCAAGGTAAGTGCCGGTTTCAATACGATCTGGCATTATTTTATACTCTGTTGCATGCAATTGTTTTACGCCAGTTACATTAATAGTGTCGGTGCCCTCGCCGGTAATTTTAGCTCCCATGCTGCGTAGAAAGTTTGCTAGTTCTACAACTTCTGGTTCACAAGCGGCATTGATAATTGTGGTAGTTCCCTCTGCCAAGCTGCCTGCCAACATAAAGTTTTCTGTGGCGCAAACACTGGGATACTCAAGTTCTATTTTGGCAGATGACAATTTTGCTGATCTTGAAAACTTTATAACATCACCCTGTTGTGTGATGTTTACTCCCATGGCACGAAAGCCATCTAAATGAAAATCTATAGGTCGCTTACCAATATTACAACCACCAGGAAGAGTTAACTGAAATTCAGGAAAGCGGTGTAGCAATGCGCCTAATATCAAGATTGAACCACGCATGCTGCCAATTAAGTCATATTGCATATTATCAATGGAGATATCAGCGTTATTAATTTCTACGATATTGCCGTCAACATGAGAAATTTTGCTGCCCATGCTGCCAAACAGTGTCAGCATATTGATGATGTCTTGTACTTTAGGGATGTTCTGCAAAGTAACTGTGCCATCTACTAAAAGACTGGCTGCTAATATTGGAAAGCTGGCATTTTTGGAACCAGAAATTGTTACTTCTCCACATAATGGCTTACCACCAATCACCGCAAGATTGTATTTATATAACATGATTATTGAGCTTCCTGTTGAGTTTTTTGCCACATATCTTGGGTATAGGTTTTTAAATGAAGAGCATGCACATCACCAGTTTCTATAAGGTTACCCAAAGATTTATATACCATGCGTTGCTGTTGAATTTTGCTCTTATTAACAAACTCATCGCTGATTACTATGGCCTCAAAATGCACGTTGTCTTCTGTATGAATCCGCGCCGTAGAATTTGTGATGCCCTGTTCTATTAATTGTTTGATTTCACTTGACTGCATGTATAGATAACCTCTTGATTATGCTTTTCCACACTTCATCATACTCTGCGGTAAAGCTGTATTTTTTATCGAATAAATTAAATTGTATTTTATGGGCATGCAGACAAAGTCGTCTAACTCCATATTTTTGTTTCACAACCTGATTAAGCGCATTGTCAGCATATTTTTCATCACCAATAATTGCATGTCCGGCATGTTCTGCATGCACTCTAATTTGGTGAGTTCTACCAGTATGCGGATGTGCTGCCACTAACGAAACAGTTTCAAAAGACTCTAATAACTGAAAAGTTGTTACAGCTTCTTTACCTTCATCACTAACTCTTACGATCCTCTCTCTACTACGCACAACATTTTTTAAAAGTGGCGCTGAAATTTTATTTAACTTACGCGACCACAAACCATGCACCAACATGTGATAAGTTTTTTGTATTTCACGATTACGAAATAATTCATGTAACTGTTTTAATACGCTGGATTTTTTGGCAAATAATAAACAGCCTGAAGTATCACGATCTAATCTGTGGGCAAGTTCTATAAAACTTTTTCTACCGGTCTGATTAAATCTAATACTACGCAACGCCTCTACCACGCCGTAATCAATACCACTTCCCATATGTACTGCAAGAGAATATGGTTTATTTAGAACCAGAAAATTTTCATCCTCAAAAATAATATTATCCAACAATAAACCACTTACGTTAGTGCTGACATTAATATTGCGTGGATCTTGCTCGGTAATTATCAAGCTGTTTGGTAAAGTGATTACATCCTTCTCACAGACTTTGTAATGCGCTGCTACTTTTTTGTTATTCACTCTGATTGATTTATTGCGTAACAATTTATAGATCAAGGATTTTGGAACTGTTTTAAAGCGTCCCAATAGAAAGTTGTCTACTCGTTTACCAATATGATCTTGGGTAATTAGAATTTCTCTTTTTTGCATAATTTTATGATTTCAGCCTTTTTTTAAGATATTGTTTACACTGCTCACCAAATTCTGGATGCATCAAAGCAAAATCAAACACTGCCTTCAAATAACCAAATTTATCACCACAATCATAGCGTCTGCCATCTATCTCATGTGCCATCACTATATGCTTCTCTAACATGGCGGAGATAGCATCAGTAAGTTGGATTTCGCCTTGGGAGCCAGGAGTAGTTTTCTCAAGATAATCAAATATAGAAGCATCAAGAATGTATCTGCCAATTACACCTAAATTAGAAGGTGCTTGGTCTATGGTTGGTTTTTCCACTATTGCCTTAATTCTGTCATTATCTGTCACCACTATGCCGTATCGATCAACTTTATCGTGCGCAACTCTTTCAACTGCAACCACACTGGCTCCAGTTTTTTCGTGCATCTCTACCATGGTTTTTAGACAAGCTTGTGATTTAGGTTTAATTAAGTCATCTGCCAGCAATACAGCGAATGGCTCATCCTGTATTAAACACCTAGCACGTAAAATTGCATGGCCTAGTCCCAGTGCTTCTTTTTGGCGGATATACACACATTGCACATCTTTTGGCAAAATATTCTCTACCACCGCTACAAGATCATGTTTGTTCTTCTTTGTTAACCTATCGATGAGTTCATAATTACTATCAAAGTGATTTTCTATCGCACGTTTTGCGCCACTGGTTACAAAGATTATTTCTTTAATTCCAGCCGCAACTGCTTCTTCTACTGCGTACTGAATTAAAGGTTTATCTACAATTGGCATCATTTCTTTAGGACTAGCTTTAGTTGCTGGCAAAAACCTAGTACCAAGCCCTGCCACTGGAAATACTGCTTTCTTTACTCTACCCATATTTTCTATGCTCTTGGATGATGTTGTTGATAAATTTCTTGCAGCCTAGCTTTGGCCACATGTGTATAAATCTGCGTGGTGCTAATGCTCTTATGTCCGAGCAATTCTTTTACAATCACTAGATCAGCCCCGTTGTTTAAAATGTGTGTTGCAAATGCATGACGCAAACCGTGCGGAGATAAGTTATCAAGATTAACAATGGCGGCATAGTATTTAATCCGGTACCAAAATGTTTGCCGCGTCATTCCTGTGCCACGCATACTAACAAACACTTTGTCACACTGTTTACCATTTAATAAACCAGTACGTGCGCCCTCTAAATATTTCGTTATCTCATCTTCGGCAATTTCACCGATTGGTAACATGCGTTGTCTATTACCTTTACCAAAAATTTTAATTACCCCTTGTTGCAAATTCATATCCGACAATTCCAGATTAATTAATTCAGATACGCGTAAACCACTTGCATACAATAATTCCAACATGGCTTTATCACGCATGCCTAATTCAGTAGAACAATCTGGTGCTGCCAATAAACTTGTTACTTGTTCTTCGCTAATACACGTAGGAATCTTTCTTGTGGTTCTTGGGTTTGATAAAAATATAGTTGGGTCATGTTCAATATATTTATGCTTTAACAACCAGCTATAAAAATTTCTAAGACATGCTAACAATCTTGCAATGGAATTAGCCGAAAGTCCTGCTTCTCTTCGGACTCTTACATATGACTCTAACTCTTCTTCCTCGATAGAGAAAACATCTTTAGAACACTGTTTTACCCACAATGCAAAACTCTTTAGATCATTGGTATATGATTTTAAGGTGTTGTCGCTTAGCCCTTGTTGTAGCCATAGACCATCAATAAATTGTTTCATACAAGGAGTAATGACACTGGCGTCATATGTTGGTTTTAATTGTGGTTGCATAAAAGAAATACTTACCAGGTTTTCAATGACGTAAATAGTCTTGGCACTGCGTCATGGCAAGATTGTTGATTATAAATTATGTCATAGACCGCTTCGGTAATTGGTAATTGTAAGTTAAATTTTTTCACAAGATCATGCATAGACTTTACTGTATCAAGGCCTTCAATAGTTTGCTGTACTTTGTTACTGGCATCTTCACAACTCATGCCTTCGCCGACAAACATGCCAAACCTTCTGTTGCGGGATAAATTGTCATTGCAGGTAAGTAGCAAATCACCAATACCAGCAAGACCATATATAGCTTTAGGATCAGTGGCACCAAATAGTTTTGCCAATGAGACAATCTCTTGTAAACCAAAATTTATAATAGCTGCCTTGGAATTTGCTCCGTATTTCATGCCATCTAGGATACCAACTAAAATGGCAATAACATTTTTACAGGCTCCACCAATTTGCACTCCGACCACATCATCAGTTGCGTACAAGGAGAAACTTTCATTAGAGAATTTACTCTGCATAAGGTTTGCAAACTGCTTGTTTTCACTCGCAAGCATCACACAAGTAGCTTTTTGCTCCATCACTTCTTTTGCAAAACTAGGACCACTCAATACGGCAATATCTCTGGTGCTGCCAAGTTCTTGTTTTACATAAGTTAATAATAAGTCCTGGGTGTTTGGGATAAAGCCTTTGCTAGCAACAACAATGTTATGCCGCGGCAATACAAAACTTTTTAATTGAGGAATAAAATCTGGAAACGCTGAACTTGGAATAACGATAACAATAGAGGAGCAACTTTGGGTTGCGAACTCAAGGTCTTCTGTGATTACAAGATTTTCTAACTCTTGCGTTGTTAAGTTAGCATCATTGAGTATGGATTTATCTGGTAAATTTCTGGCAAAAAACTTATCCCATAAACAAACCTTTTCACCATTTCGTAACAAGACAGAAGTCAGCGCCCTACCCCACGCGCCAGCACCAACTACTGTAAACACATCTGACATTTAATTAATGCTTCTATAACTTGGAAAAACAAATGGACTAATCAGTTTTTGCTGTTGCACGCTTTTCCATTTCTTGTTGATACATAATTTCAAAATCAATAGGAGCAAGCGCAAGTTGTGGAAAACCACCTTTTGATACTATTTCAGAAATTACTTCACGAGCATATGGGTACAAAATATTTGGACTGAATGCTCCAAGAGCATGACGTAGTTGTTCATCTGTAACATTTTTCAAAGAAAATATCCCAGCTTGTTCAAGTTCTATAACAAAACATTCTTTATCATTGCTAGTAACTTCACATTTAATTTTTAAGACTACTTCGTGAGAATTCTCATCAGATAAAGCGTTTGATGAAGTATGTACATGTAAATTTAAATTAGGTTTCCAGTCACCATGAAACACTTCTGATCCAGATGGGATTTCAAAACTTAGATCCTTTACATATATTTTATGAATTTGGAAATTTGCATCAGTTGTCTGTTGTTGCCCTTGGTCTTGCACAGTCTTCTTAGTCATTTATACACCTCGTTGAAAAGCATCCGAATCCCAATGATTCAGCAAAGGCGCGAATCTTAAATAAAAGGCTAGTTCAAGTCCATGTTGGGATTTATGTTGAGGTGGTATATGTGGCTTATGGAAACTTATAAGAAGCAGCTTAGAAAGCATTGAATGGTAAAAAACTACTGTTCATCTAGTTTTAGAGATTCTTCGCCCCTAGTAGTCAGTGGTTCCCCAGATGGTGATGTCGCTTCCCTGTAAGCCCCAATGAATGTGAGGTTAATGCGTTTATGATCTTTAGCATTTTTATGGCAATGATTGTAGATAGTCTCAAGACCAGCTTGTATAAGAGAAAGTACACTATAGATTGCCATTAAAACCAGCGTTGTATCACCACCTATGAATGGCATTGCGATCATCATGGCTGCGGCTATTATCAACTTCATAGCAATAGTCTTTAGATGGTACCGATTAGTAGTGTTCACGTAATACTTATGCAGATCGTTGTCGATCGCAAACATACCAATTGCAGCAAGGGCCAGTAGTTCTGCCGAGATAGCACTTGGCACTGCGAGTAATCCAAACAATGCGGTGAACACAATGGCACTAAGGATCAGCTTTACACCTGTTTTCAGTATGATTTTATCGATGGGCTCCTTTATACTTTCTTCTCCATCATTATAAATAATCTCTACCACAATATCTCTCCATAATAAATTATAAATTTCCTGAAAACTGATTAACTATACATACGAAACTTCTCATACTTGTATTTAATATACACTAGTAGTAATGAATTATTCAATAGTTGTTTGTAAATAATTGCATACAGTAAGGTGTTGTTTTATTTGAATAATACATATATGAAAATATTTTTTAACTATTCGGTTGCCTCTATAAAGTATAGCGGCGCTGGTTTAATCCTGGTTCCCTGCTTTCGCAGGGATGACGGTGTGTGGGTGTTGGAATTGTAGAAGTTCGGTGAGGGCTGGGGCAACGTTGTAATGTGGATGGGGCGAGGAAATACAACCTATTTCATACTCTTCAGGATTCTAGCTTTTTGTTGGTTCCAGTCGCGGGTTTTTTCGGCTTCTCTTTTGTCGTAGAGTTTTTTACCTTTTACTAGGGCAATTTCTAGTTTTACTTTGTTGCTTTTCCAATACATGGAAAGTGGCACGATGCTGAAGCCTTTTTCTTGGCCTTTGCCCATGAATTTGCTGATTTGTTTTTTGTGTAGCAATAATTTTCTGGTTCTGGTGGGTTCGGCAATTACGTGAGTTGAGGCTGTGATCAATGGGCTGATGTGCATGTTTAACAGCCATACTTCTCCAGATCGCATAATTACATGGCTATCTCTTAGTTGTGCTCTGCCGGCGCGAATACTTTTTATTTCCCAACCAGTTAACATTACTCCAGCTTCGATAGTCTCAATTATGTGAAAATCATGTCTGGCTTTGCGGTTTGATGCTATTTGGTTTGAGTTGTTATTTTTCTTATTCATCAATCGTTTCCATCACAATGTGATTATTAAAGTTTATGGTATCAGAATCCGATTCTGCAGATGCTGCCAGTTTTGCAAATTTATATGCTCTATGCCATTTATAAAGTCCAAAAATCGCTAAACATAAATATGTCACATGCAATAATGAGGTCATATATAAACCTTTGCTGACATACATATAGATGTATAGAACATCTAGTCCCCACCATACAATCCAAGTTTCTATATATTTTTTAGCAGTCATCCAGGTGGAGATTAAGGCAAACACGGTAGCAATAGTATCGAGGTACGGCATACTATCATTAAAATACACAGCAACCGGCATACTTAGCAAGGCAATTAGAACACCTACTGACATTATCAGAAAAAAATTCCTGAATCGCATGTATCTTGGATGAAAAGTTTGTTTGCCATCAGCTTTTTTTAACCATTCAACAAGCCCATATACGTACATTCCCAGATATATAATATGCAGCAAAACATCCGCGTACAACTTAACTTTAACGAAAATTAATATATAAATTGCCATTGCAATAACGCTGAGTGGCCAAGTCAGAACATTTTCCTTGGCTGCAAAATATGTGGCTATAAATGACAGGATACTGCCGATTGCTTCCATGATGTGATTATCACAATATGATCAATTTAGAATCTATAAATTACAGCTTCAAAAAGAACTTTCATGTTCTAAAAGCCACTTCTTACGCCAAACACCACCACCGTATCCTGCTAGATCACCATTACTTGCAACCACTCTATGACACGGAATAATTATTGAGATGGGGTTTTTATTGTTGGCATTACCAACAGCGCGATATGCAGCAGGTGCATTGATTCTTTGGGAAAGAGTTTTATATGAAATGGTTTGTGCAAAAGCTATTTGTTGTAATGCATTCCAAGTGCGCTTCTGAAAATCAGAACCCGATAGTTCTATTTTTATGTCAAAAGTTTTACGTTTTTTTGCAAAATATTCATCAAGTTGGGTTTTGCAATTCTCTAAATATTCACAAGTAGAGTTATCAGTCTTGGAAACAGAGTTGGTATCTTGGACAAACCACAACCCGGTAATTGCCCGAGTTGCAGAATTGCCTTCAATCTTTAAAACACCTATAGCCGAATCATAATAGCTAATGTCTTTTTTGTTATTCTCCATCTTTGCTACCAAACAAACCATGTAAGGCTCCACCTATTGTATCGCCTACTGCTACAAATGATCCACCAACTCCTTTGGCTACACCCGAGGCAACTGTACCAACACCTTGGGCTCCTATTATGGCTACACCACCAAACACGTTCGACAATTGTGACATTAATCCTTGAGTGGAAATCCCATACTCTAGATTAGGAGCGTAGCCTTTAATTGTAATTGGAATGGTATATTGAGCTTTCTTTTCCACGATTGGAGCCAACTTAACTATGTAATTTGTATAGTTGTTTACCAAGTTAAACTTACCCTCAACAAGCAAATTAATTTCTTTTGTAGCAATTTTGAGATGTGTATCTGTATTGCCATTAGTAATCTTTATCTTCAATACAGTAGGTGAAAACACGGTTGATTCATGTTTGGTCATCTTGAAGATTTCTACTTTATTAGAGAATAAATTATTAATTAAGGTTGCAGTTGCAGGCAGATTAGTTAGGGGATTACCTCCTGAAAAAGCTTGGTTCACCATGCCATTAACGTCGCTATACAATTCATTAAGATCCATACCAACAAATGTGCTGCGCTTAATATTGAAATTTATTTCCCCAGATAAATTCCCCAACACTTTCTGAGTATCATCAGAAGATATGGTGTGTAAATTTGCGCTAAACACTGGGTTTTCTAAGATCAAGTCTAATTCCCCAAAATTCCTAAAATTACTCAAAGAAACTTTTTTGGAATGCAGCTTGGCTACAATCACTGGCTTTGTCATAAAGTTAGTGACCCGCAAATCGCCTTGCAAAGTGTCTTTATTAATTACTAGTTTTATTAAATGCCAAGCAAGAATTTGCTTTTCAAAATGTATTGTAGAAGTGCTGTTAGCGTCTATGTGCCAATTTATTTTGCTCTTTTGGGAAGTTAATAATAATGATGTGCTCCAAGAAAAAGCTTTTGCAAACTGCAAGTTTTTTACGTTAACGGCCAGTTGTTTTATTACAAAGTCTTGTTGGTTAGTTTTGTTAATAAAGTTTATGTTTACATGCTTAAATTCAATATTGGCAATTTTTAGGGTGCTAATATCAAACTCACTACTCTTCTCGGATTGTTTGCTTGAAACAACAGCTGAAGATTGAGGTTTATCCTGGGATGAAACATCTTTATTTGCAGCTTTTTTATCTACAGATTCAATGGACTTTATTTTGGCACTAGAGGTGTGCTTATAGGTAGTAGCTTTTTGTTTACTCTTATTGGAGTTTCCAAAAGTCCAATTGTTATTGTTGTTATCTTTCTGCTCTAAATTAAATGTAGCTCCGTTAAGTCTGATGTGCTCTATTTCGTACTTATCCCATATCAATGGCAACAATCTTATGGAGACATACATTTGTTTTACGTAGGCAAATACTTTTTTATCGTATCCCTTTGGATTATCTAAAGTAACGTTCTCAATCTGGACAGAAAATCTTGGAAATATTCCAAAAGAAATATCACCCTTAACTTGTAAATGCCTGTGAATTTTTTTGAAAACCATTGCATCTAGCTTGTGTTTAAATTTGTTAGAATTGACATAGGCATTGACTGCTAAACTAGTTATAACAACTGCTGTAAAAACAAATAGTAAGACACCGGATACTATCCAAATAATAGGCTTCTTTATGTTTCTCATGAGTACATCCTTGTGTAGGTTAATCCGATACTTTCAATTTAAATAATTTCTCAAAATTCTGTGTAGTTGTATGAGCAAGAGTTTCAAAATCTTCATTACGTATTTTCGCCAACTCTTCAGCCACGATTCGCACATATGCTGGCTGGTTGGTTTTACCACGATATGGAACTGGCGCCAAATAGGGAGAGTCTGTCTCTATTAGCAAGCGATCTTGTGGAACTTTTCTCGCAACTTCTCTTAACTCTGCTGCATTTTTAAAAGTTACGATGCCAGAAATTGAAATATAAAACCCAAGGTCCAAAGCCTGTTTTGCCATTTCCCAAGTTTCTGTAAAACAATGCATCACACCACCAACATCGCTGGCTTTCTCTTCTTTAAGAAATTTTATGGTGTCTTCCCTTGCAGATCGCGTATGAATAATTAATGGTTTTGAAACTCTTTTTGCAACTTCAATATGTTTAACCAGTCTTGTCTGCTGCAATATTTTGTTGGTATTTTCACGATAATAATCCAGACCGGTTTCACCTATAGCAACTATATTACTATCTTTCCCATACTCTTCTAAGGTTTCAATATCTGGTTCTATTGCAGAGGTTTCAGTGGGATGCATACCAACTGAGGCACTAATAAATGGATAACGTTTGGCTAATTGCAGAACTTCGGGGAAATGCTCCATATCAATACAAACACATAAAAAATGCTTAACACCAACGTCCTTGGCATTTTGCAAAATGGTGTCCATACCATTATCAAAAGAGGATAAGTCTATACAATTTAGGTGGCAGTGAGAGTCAACTATTGTGGTCATGGATATAACAATTCAGAAGAGTAAAAATTACTTTGGCGGATTATCGCAACCATGAGCGCAAAACTTCAATATGTTTATATGCTGTCATATTGACTTGCAATGGAGTCACAGAAACATAACCATTTTGCACTGCATGAAAATCGCTGTCTTCAGTTATTGAAACAGCTTTTCCAGCATTGCCCAACCAGAATACTTCGCGGTTTTTAGAATCGTGCGCACGTGAAGCCGAAGGTGCAATTTCTCTCTCACCTTGATGAGTAATTTTAATACCGCGCAGTTTTTCATATGCTAAGTCAGGAACATTAATATTTAGTATGCAATCACTTAATAGTGGGTTGTCTATGCCCTTAGCAAAGATGTCTAATATCACTTTGGCAGCAGTATCATAAGCTGGTGATGTGCCATTTACACAAGAGATGGCAATTGCAGGCTTACCCAAATATCTACCTTCTATGGCACCACCTAAAGTACCTGAATATAAAACATCATCTCCAAGATTTTCACCAGCATTAATACCTGAGATCACCATATCTGGCGCCGGCATTATGTGACCGCTTAACGCTAACTTTACGCAATCCGCTGGCTTGCCAGTAATTCCCCACCATTTTTCTTCTATCTTATCAACTCGCAGAGGAATACTGGTACTTATGGAACTACCCGCCCCACTTCTATCACGCAATGGCGCCATCACATAAATATCAGCTATGGGAGCAAGTGTATTGGCCAAGACTTTAATGCCCTCTGCAAAAATTCCATCATCGTTAGTTAATAATATGCGCATAACCTTCTTCAATCCTCATTACCAATAATACTGCCCAGAGCACCGTGAATAAATTTGTCACCGTGCTCATTGCCAAATTCTTCCACCACTTTTATATATTCTTTGATACTAACTTTGTAATGAATATCTTCTAAATATTTTATCTCATAGCAAGCAAGACGTAATATTGCATGCTCTACATTGTTAATTATGAGAATGCTTTTTTGCAGACATGGGGTGATTAGATCGTCTAGGTGCTTAATATTTTGTGTGACGCCAACGGTTAGTTCTTTAAAAAAATCCCAATCGACTTTTAAATGTTGATTGTATTCACAAAACTCGGCATTAATGTCTTCAATGTCTGAAGGATTAAACTGCCATTGATACAAAGCTTGCGTTGCCAACACTCTGGCACGTCTTCTAGCGCGGATACTAAACTTGCGCTCTTGCTCACTCATAAAATTTTCTGCATTAAATTAATAGTTTGTAACAAAGCACTGGCAGCTTCTCTGCCCTTGTTGTGTGTGTTAGCTGCAGATCTTGCTATGGCTTGCTCTCTGGTATACGTGGTAAGGATGCCCAAACAAATAGGCAGGTTATTTGCAAGGGAAATGTCTTGTAAACAACGTGTGGTGTTTTCGGAAATATATTCAAAATGTGCCGTCTCGCCTTTGATAATAACTCCCAAGGCAATAATGCCAACATATTTTTTCTGATGAGCAATTTGTTTAGCAACGATAGGTATTTCCCAAGCTCCTGGTACTTTAAACACTTTGACATCATTTAAATCAATTGAGTTCTCTTTGAATATTTCCACGGCTCCATTTAGTAACCCGGTTACCAAATCATCATTAAATTCGGAAGCCACTATGGCTATAGTGCCAAAGTTTACTGTCAACTCACCTTTTATTGTTTGCATAGTGTTTTGCTTATTAATCCTTTTAATTAATCTCTAATCACTTTGGGAACTAACACTCTTGGTGTGATTTCAACTGGTTCATATACAACACGCGCTTGGTTCTCATCATAACGCACCTCAACATGCCCACTTAATGGAAAGTCTTTACGAAATGGATGCCCAATAAATCCATAGTCAGTAAGAATACGTCTAAGATCAGGATGGCCACTAAAGATAACTCCAAACATGTCGAATACTTCACGCTCATGCCAATCTGCATTTGGCCATACGTCAATGATCGATGAAAGTTGTAACTCTGCCTCATCAAGCTGAACTTTAAAATTAATTCTCTGATTATGCTCAACAGATAACAGATGATAGATAACGGCAAAACGTTTCGATGACTTTGCTGTCGACTTCTGCGAATCCTCAGTAATGTCGTTACTAAGATCGCCAGCAACGCCACGAGAAAAACCTCTGCCTGTAGAATCATCTGTGGTCCATTCAGAAATTCCATAATGCAAATAATCAACACCTACTATGTCAATCAGTGATGCAAAAGAAAATTTTTGTTTGATCTGCTCACACACAGTCTTTATATGTTTTGCAGAGATTACTAGGATTGGTTCACCGCTTGCATCTGCAACATCTTGAACAGCGTCAGGGATTGCGGTTTTAAAATGCTTGATAATGTCTTTTACAACGCCGGTGTGTTTCATGATTTGATCTCTTATCTTGCTATAACTTTACTGTTACGAATCTTGTTCTGTAACTGCATGATTCCGTATACCAAAGCTTCGGCAGTTGGCGGACAACCAGGTACATAAATATCAACTGGAACAATTCTGTCACAACCACGTACTACAGAATATGAATAATGATAATAACCACCGCCATTAGCACATGACCCCATAGAAATTACCCACTTAGGATCTGGCATTTGATCGTAAACCCGACGTAAGGCTGGAGCCATTTTATTACACAGAGTACCTGCAACTATCATTACATCTGATTGTCTTGGAGTAGGTCTGAAGACTATGCCAAATCTATCTAAATCATAACGAGCAGCACCAGCATGCATCATTTCAACAGCACAACATGCCAAGCCAAAAGATACTGGCCACAATGAACCGGTTCTGGCCCAATGAATTAATTTATCAGCGCTGGTAGTAACAAATCCCTGCCTAGAAAACACCTTATTTAAGACTTCTACTCCCACTCTAACGCTCCTTTAAACCATTCATAAACAAAACCAATTACCAATAATAAAATAAATACTCCCATACCAATAAAGCCATACCAACCTATTTTGCCGGCAACCACAGCCCAGGGGAATAAAAATGCAACTTCAAGATCAAACACAATGAACAATATTGCTACCAAGTAAAATCGTACATCAAACTTGGCGCGTGCTTCTGCAAAGGGTTTGAAACCACATTCAAAAGCATCGTTCTTCACAGCATTTGGGTTAGTAACTCCGGTAAACCAGGCTACTACCTTACTGACTACTATTAGCGCCGCGCTGAACACAATCATCACGCCGACAAATACTAATATAGGAATATAGTTTTCTAACATGTAACTCTCACTCAAACTTATAAAATCTAATGGTGCCAAAGACCGGACTCGAACCGGCACAGCTACTAGCCACCACCCCCTCAAGATAGCGTGTCTACCAATTCCACCACTTTGGCTAAAAAATATCGCGCGGATGGTACCTACTTTGCTATATGTTGTCTACACAAAACTGTTGGCGAAAACGTTAGTAAAACCAAGATTAACTTCTTCTAATGCCAGATAATTTACGGTAAGCTGCGCCGCTTTAATCGAGCAATATTTCTAAAAAATTATTCATAACGGAGACAACGACATGTGGTTTAAAAATCTACAAACATACAAATTCGACGAAAAGTTCCCTCTAACCGCTGAAGAACTAACTGCAAAATTAGAACTATTTCAATACAAACCCTGCACCAGCATGTTGCCAAAAAGCATCGGTTTTGTTGCACCAATCAGTAAAGACACCAACGCCTCTTTAGTGCACGCAATTATGGATTTCTTTATGATATGCCTAGCAGTTGAAGAAAAAATTGTACCATCTGGCGTAGTAAAACAAGAGCTTGAGGAAAAAATTGCGCTAATCGAAAAAGAGCAATCCAGAAAGGTATACAAAAAAGAGAAAGATAATTTACAAGAAGAAATATATCAGCAACTGCTACCACGAGCCTTTAGTAAGAAAACATTTATTTTTGCTTACATAGATAAAAAATGTGATTACTTAGTTGTTAACACAGCAAGCAGTAGCAAAGCCGAAGACACTTTAGTTTTTTTACGCAAAGCACTCGGCAGCTTAAAAGTCTCTTTACTAGAGACCTGTGAAGTTGGCAAAACCATGACTAACTGGATTTTACATGATCAATATCCAGCAGAATTAGTAATCTCTGACTCATGCGTACTTAAAGATCACAAAGAACATGGCGGAACCATTCGCTGCCAAAAACAAAATATCCTCGCCAAAGACATAAAATCACTAATGGAAGAAAGCCGGGAAGTGAAACAACTTTCATTAATCTGGCAAGACAAAATTGCTTTTAATCTAAAAACAGACTTCTCAATCACCTCCATGAAATTTTTAGAGTTAATACAAGATCAAGCAAAAGATACCTTTACAGAAACAGCCCAAGCTAAATTTGATGCTGATTTTGGCATTATGAGCGGCACATTACGTGAGTTTTTAAACTACTTATCCGATCTATTTGCTCCAAAAAACACCGCTTCTCACAAAGATACTGCTCAAAATACTAAAAGCACCATGGCAGTAGAGTGAGAGAGCACTAACAATCAAATCAAATGCGCTTGTAGCTTAGTGGATAGAGCGTTAGCCTCCGGAGCTAAAGGTCGCAGGTTCGAATCCTGCCAAGCGCACCAGTTGTTTGCTAGGCTGTAGAGTGACGCCTGTTTTGATAGTAAATTTTTGGAGGGAAAGTGGAGGGAAAACTGAAAACACAAAGTAGTACCTATATATTGCTCTATGTACCATAGTTGAGGTAAGAGTTTTAGATTATCACTTTCAAAGAAAATCACTTTAAACCCACCAGCATATGCAATTACCCAAAATTACATATGCTAATAGCGGCATTACCCAGAAATATTTACTAATAGCCTGGGCGTTTTAACCGCATAGCGAAAATCTCGGTAGCTTGCTGCCGAGCTGGATAGTGTGTATTGTGCAATTGCACAGTACATATTATCTCAGCTATCAAACT
>JAESTH010000091.1 GCA_016763695.1 Alcanivoracaceae bacterium | reverse complement strand
TTAAAAATAACAAAACTATGAAATTAATTCTCTTTATCACTCTTTTATTTAATTTGTTAATGATTAATACCGCGCAGGCAGATATTAAAGCCAGTGATTTAATCAAGCTTGCTCCAGATATATCAGAAAACGTTTTAAATTTAGCCGTTAATGCACTGAATTGCGCCAGTCAAGATTCAAAAAAATCCATCAAAAATATAAGTATTATTGATTATTCGTTGCCATCCACTGCTAAACGTTTCTGGACATTTGATATCATCAACAATAAGCTTTTGTATAAGGAATTGGTCGCGCATGGAAAAAACACCGGCGCAAACTATGCCAAACATTTTTCAAATACACCAGACAGTAAACAAAGTAGTTTGGGACTGTTTAAAACAGGTGCTACTTATACGGGGAGAAATGGATATTCTTTGTATCTAAACGGACTTGAAAAAGACTTCAATGACCTGGCATTAAAACGATCAATAGTCATGCATGGGGCTAAATATGTCAGTCAAGATTTCATAAATAAACACGGTAGATTAGGTCGCAGTTGGGGATGTCCTACTTTTACCCAAACTCTGGCTAAAGAAATTATCGACCAAATAAAGCATGGCCAATACCTGTTTATATACTATCCTGATAATAACTGGTTAAAAAAATCCACTTATCTTAATTGCCCAAGCTAGGAGCTTGTCCGAGAATAGAATATCTACTGCAGAAAACCTAGATTTGGTGCTATTTTCCCCTGATTTTCGTCAAATAGAGCGACTATTTTCCTCAAATCAGTGAAAAATAGCCCTCAAACCAGCTTTCCTTCGCTACGATTCCTATTCCCGGGCAAGCTCCTAGTCAAATAGAAGTTGAAACCCACGTTAAAAACATGGATTTTTAACGTGGTAGTTTTCTTGTGAAAGGCCTGTTATTTAGCACATAGGGATTCAACCAAGAGCAGAATAGGTTTAAGGAAGTTAATTTTTTTATTTTCCCCAATTATTTGTTGGTGTGTTTTAAAATAGCAACTTACATTCATTTCTCAAAATTGGTAGAATAGGCATTAAAATCTAATGATACATTACTGGAGTTATTATGCTTATTGAAAATGGTTTAACCATTGGTGTTAGCAGGGTTGCTACGCAATATTTCTTGCTGTTAAAGGCTGTGGGTAAGCTGACACATGATGATTATAGAATAATTTCACCCATGCTAGAATCAGCCATAAAATGTATTGATCAACCCAGAATAAACCTATTGATAGATGCCTCAGAGTTTGAAGGTTGGGAGTTGAGAGCGGCATGGAATGATTTTAAGTTGAGTTTAAAACATGGAAAAAAGTTTTATCGGATCGCAATTATAAGCAATAAAAAATGGCAAAAATATGCGACTAAAATTGGCTCATGGTTTATTGCTGGAGAAATACGGCGATTTGATGACTTGTCAACGGCTGTTGAGTGGGTGCAACATAGCTGATTTCATCGAATAGTATTAACCCGGTGGTATTATGTCACCGGGTTAATATATGCATCATCCAATGCAGGCTGAGAAAGACAAATTAAGAGCGTTTGCCTCAATTTTCACAAGCTTATCAATCAATTCGTTAAATTCGTGACTTTCAGCCCATTCAAATGCTGGCACGTTAGAGAATATAATGCCTACTATCAAATGAATAAGTGTTTTAAATTGTTACTTTTTTGCATTTTAAAACGTTATTAGTAGATACAATCCCTGTAACCCGATTGAAGAGAAACTAATGTGAAGTTGGACTGTCACATTATTGTATGTAGAGAAAAGCCATGAATATCACCAAAGCAAGTCTAAAAAATCCAGCAGTGCTGGCTGTCATAATCGCGTTACTTTGTTTGTTTGGATACATCTCTATTATGGATAGACCGATACAATTATTGCCTGATCTCTCACAACCACAAATTTCTATTTTCAACAATTGGCGTACAGCGGCTCCCGCTGAAATGGAGTCGTATATCATAGAGCCGCAAGAAGCGATCTTGCGAAGGACCCCAGGTCTAAAAGAAATTTCCAGCAATATTAATCGAGGTTTTGTCAACACCACACTGACATTTGACAATGATACTGATATGCAGGAGGCTTTAATTAATGTTATTAATAACCTGAATCAAGCGCCGCCGTTACCTGTTGATGCAGGTGAGCCATTTGTAGCCGTTGGTGGGCAAGGGCAACCTTCGGTTGCATCACTGCAAATTTATCCTCATATTGATAACCCTAACCCCGATTACACTTCTGAAAAATATGAGACTGTATTGAGTGAAGTGGTAGAAGCCAGACTGGCAAGAATCCCAGGAGTCACCAGGGTCAATATGCAAAGCCGTCGAGCTTATGAGGTTCGGATTAATTTTGATCCCTATCAGGCAGCGGCGCTGGGTATCCCTATTTCGAACGTTGCACAGGCTATTACTGGAGCTAATGATGTTTCCGCTGGTTCTGCTGTGGTCGGAAGAAGGCAATATACAGTGAGGTTTTTAGGTCAATATGAGATAGAAAAACTGGGGGATTTAATTATCTCTTGGGTTGATGGTCGTCCTGTGCACCTAAATGAGGTGGCAAGTATAGAAAAATTACCGCAAGATGTGTTTGGGGTAAACAAAAGGAATGGTTATTCATCCTATTATATTACGTTACAAAGTGGTAATGACTCAAATACGGTAGAGATACTTGATGAAGTTAATGAAGCGATTGCAGAATTAAATACAGGAGCATTAAAGGATGTTGGATTAATTATAGAGCTGAGCTACGATTCTTCAGTGTATATAAGAAGGGCCATTAATCTGGTAAAGAATAATTTAGGACTTGGGGTGATTCTGGCATTGGCGACGTTGTGGTTCTTTTTAAGAGATAGCCGCTCTACTTTGATTATTGCTATCAGTATACCAGTATCCTTGATGGTGGCATTTATTTCTCTAAAAGCATTCAATATTTCGCTTAATGTGATATCACTTGCTGGTCTGGCTTTTTCAGTTGGTCTGATACTCGATGCGGCAATAATTGTGCAGGAAAATATTGTCAGATACCGGCAAGAAGGCAAATCATTGTCAGATGCTGTGACGTTGGGATCTGATCAGGTTAAGGGCGCACTTTTTGCATCAACCATAACCACTATTGCCATTTTTCTACCCATTTTGTTTCTTGAGGGAATGGAGGGACAAATGTTTTCCGATTTAGCCATTACTCTGTCTATCAGTGTCTTTGCCTCTTTTCTGGTTGCCATGACCATAATTCCGGTAGCCAGCAAAAAATGGCTCAGTCATATTGATCAAAAAGATCCTTGTGAGCACTGGTGGGATGGGGTAACAAGTTTAGTTATGAAACTGACCAAAACAGGCTCAAGAAGATTGTTCTGGAGTGTAGGTTTGTTGAGTTTCACCATAGGTTTGTCTATATGGTTAATGCCTAAGGCTGATTTTTTGCCACCAGCAAAAGCGGATGCAGTACAGGTTTTTTTCAATGCACCACCAGGTGTTACAGCAGAACTTTTTGAAAATGAAATTGGCAAAGAAGTAGTTGAGCGTCTCAAACCTTATATGGAACATAAAAAGAAGCCCTATATCAAAGGTTATAATTTATCATTTTTTGGTGCCAACAGTATATTGTATCTCTATCCGTTAAACCCAGAAGATACTGAAGAATTTGTGGAGATGTTACGGGGATCTTTTTTGCAGGGTATTCCTGATACGCAAGCCTTTGCCAGTCGAGCATCTCTATTGGGAGTGGGAAATAATGGCGGAAGATCAATTACCGTTAATTTACAGGGTTCCGATATTTCTGGTTTAATGGATGCAGCCAGAAAGAGTATGCCAGTTCTACAAGAGGCTTTGCCAGGGGCCGTGGTGCGCCCGATGTCTGGTTTGTCACTATCAGAACCAGAAATACAGGTCACACCAGATGTACACAGAATAACAGAAGTTGGTCTAAATATTCGTGATGTTGCAAACGCAATTCGGACATTTACTGGCGGTATGTTTGTGGGTGAGTATTTTGATGGAAATAACCGTTATAATATGATTTTACGTTCAGATCAGTGGCATAACCCTGATCAACTGGCAGCCTTTCCTATTGCAACGCCATTGGCTGGTGCGCAGACTATTGGTTCATTAGTAAGCATAAAGAGAACGGTTGGACCCAGTCAGTTACTGCGCATAGATGGACAGAGAACAGTTAGTTTACAAGTGTTGCCTGCCGATAATGTAACGGTAGAAGAAGCGCTTGATATTTTACGTAATCAGGTTGGACCCAAGATCAAGGCCTTTTTGCCTCTGGGCGCTTCTATCCAATATAAGGGCAGTGCCGATAGATTGGAGTCAGCTCTAACAGATATGTTTAATAATTTCTTAATGGCGATATTGATTCTGTTTTTAATCATGGCTGCTATATTTAAATCATTAAAAGACAGCTTGCTGGTCATTTCGGTGATGCCATTGGCTTTTGCTGGTGGGATTGTTGCATTGAAATTGTTAAATATGGTTTCTTACCAGTCTCTGGATATGTTAACCATGATTGGTTTTATTATTTTATTGGGGTTAGTGGTCAATAATGCAATTTTACTGGTCAGCCAAACCAGGAGTGGCGAGGCATCGGGTTTATCACGTGCTAAAGCTGTAGAGCTGGCGGTAAGAATCCGCACCAGACCAGTGTATATGAGTACTTTAACCAGTATAGTTGGTATGCTGCCATTATTGCTGATACCTGGGGTAGGCTCAGATATTTATCGTGGTTTAGCAACGGTAATCATCGGCGGTATGTTCTTTAGTATGTTTTTCACTTTGATTTTGATGCCCAGCCTTTTAAGAATGGGCGAGCCTGGTGATTTACTATACAGCCTAAAAAACCGTTATAAAAACAAACAAAAAAACTTGCATAATGTAAGGAGAGAATCATGAAAAAATTATATTTAATAACGACATTAATATTTACTACAGCCATTTTTGCACAAGCTGCTAAGCCGCCGGTTATGCCCCCAAAGCCAGTTGTTATCGACTTGGTCAAGGAGTCGGAAGTCGTGCCAACCATGGCAATTACTGGTAATGTATTTAGCATTAATAATTTGCAGTTTACCTCAGCAGTGACAGGGCAACTTGAATTTGTTGCTGAGCCAGGTACACTGGTTCAGGTAGGTGATTTAATTGCCAAGATTGATACTATTGCGCTTGATTTACAATTACTGGAACAGCAAGAACTGATCACCAGAGCTAAAGCACAGTTCCGCTATCTTGAAACAAATTTAAAGCGACAAAAAAACCTGGTCAGAGCCAAATCGGTATCAGCAAACTCTGTTGAGCAAATTGAATCGCAAAGAGACGTGGCTGCCAGTGACTTAAAAGTGGCACAATTAAGAGTTAAACAAATTGAAGATCAATTGACAAAATCTGAAATTAAGGCACAGTATAATGGTGTTGTGACAGAAAGATTAAGGCGCGAAGGGGAAACAGTATCTGCAGGGACCATCATTGGCAGTTTTGTTGATTTGAATAATACCGAGATCAGGGTGCAACTACCTTTGCGTTATGCTTCTTTTGTGCAGATAGGGCAAAGTATTGATATTCATGCCTATGGTGTGACGCAAAAAGGCCAGGTTAAATCATTGGTGCCAGGCAGTAATAACCGTAATCAGGCCTATGAAATGCGTATTGCCTTTGAGCAACAAAATGTATTTAAGATAGGTCAATTAGTAAGTGTCGCAATTCCCATGCAATTACCACATATTTCTCTAATGATTCACCAGGATGCTTTGGTATTGAGAGAAGAAGGCTCATTTGTGTTTAGGGTCAATGAAGATAATAAGGTCGAAAAAATCATGGTTAAGACCAGCGTTAATCTTGGTCATTTGATTGCGGTTGAAGGTGATCTGCATTCAGGCGATCAATTAGTTATTCGCGGTGCGGAAACATTGCAGGATGGCTGGGATGTAGTTATTAATGAACCAAAAAGTAAAGGCTAAGCGCAGTACTTTTGTAACTCTTTGAAGGTGTAAACGCAGCTACTAAATTGAGAGACGCCGAATAGTCTAATTCTCAAATAATGTCAATAATGTGGAACATGAGTTAAAGTTATGCTTTGCTTGACGGTGACATCATATAGCTGCTGGATCTCTGTATCAGGCCAGATGATAATAACTTCATCTACCATTTTGTAGCGACCCAGACCAAAGTGAACTTCCGTATCATTTTGAGATAAGTATAGACCTTGTGCACCAATTTCTTTGGTTTGCCAGATATCACCCGTTCTAATTTTGATACGTGTGCCTAATGCTCTGGTATTTTTATTGCTTTGCCTTAGATTGAATTTTATCCAGTTATTGTTTTCTATCGTAGCTGTATTTTTTAATAATAAAGTGCTGTCGCCATGACGGCTGATGGCTAAGTCCATCAATCCATCGTTGTTGAAATCAGCCTGTGCCCCACCTCTACCAACAAGCGATCTGTTTGAGCCCAGACCTGCATAGGCTGAAATTTCATAAAAACCTGAGTCCTGTTGTTGCCGAAACAGGTGTAAATGTTGTGCCTGTAGTTTACTGTTATCCTGCTCTTGTTGTAAGGTGTTGCCATTGACTACCCACAAGTCGAGTAATCCATCGTTATCAAAATCAGTAAAGGCTGTTGACCAACCAACAGTTTTCAATGAAATTTGTCCTAAACCCATGATTTCACCTTCGTCAATGAAAAATATTCTCTTGCTACCATCATCATTTTTCCAATTTAAGCTGATATTATTTCTAAACAAGGCATTTTCCTGTGCCAGCCAGTGAGTAACAAACAAATCTAAGTCATCATCATTGTCATAATCGCCAACGGCCAAACCCATGGCGCCACGATAATCTGCTGCCAGAGAACTGGCGCCTATATCTGCAAAGGTACCATCACCTTTATTGTGATAAACGCCATTTGAGGAAATATCATTGGCAATATATAAATCCTGAAAACCATCATTATCAAAATCAAACCAGGCAGCTACCAGAGATCTGCCATCACTGTTAGCAACTCCAGCCCCTTTGGCAACATCGGTAAACGTACCATCACCATTGTTTTTATACAGCCGATTGGCAGCGGCATCATAGGATGAAGGATTAATGGTGTAGGGTATTTCGGTGGCATATTGTTGTTGCATTAGCCCCTGGTTTTTGCCATCCTCAACAAACTCAACGTAGTTACAAACATATAAATCGATTAAACCATCTCGATTAAAATCACCCCAAGAAACACCCGCACCAAAACCAGCATCATCAACGTTTGCCTGTGCTGAAATATCGACAAAACCATTTTCTCCATCATTTCTGTATAGGCTGTTTGTGCCATAATTGCTGATATATAAATCCAGATCATCATCGTTATCAAAATCCCCCCAGGCTGCACCCATACCAAAAGAAGGCCTTGCTAAACCAGCCTTAATGGTGGTGTTGGTAAAACTGCCATCGCCATTATTTCTGAAAAGAGCATGACTGCTTGATGGCTTGTCTATATCTGTAATATTATTTATATTCCCCTTAAAATTAACCAGAAACAGATCAACATAACCATCATTGTCATAATCTCCCCAGGCCATGCCTGAACCCATGTCCTCTGGTAACATGGATTGTCTAGTGGCAGGAAAGTGCTGAAAATGAAGACCTGCCTCTTGACTGACTTCGGTAAAATGAAAGCGTTTCATTTTTTCATCAACCTGCCTGTCCAATACACTGGTCAGACCCTCAATGCTGCCATCACTATTGCGGGCAGCGGGGTCTTTTGTCAATTCAGTGAGCGTTGTTAAGATGACCAATAAGACCAGAGCGACAATAAAATAAAGACCCCAACGAAAAATGAGTTTCTGGCGTTTGTTCACTGGATCACCTTTATGATTTTAGAGGCTTCTGCTATGGTGGTTATGGGGGTACGCACTTTTTTATCTGCTCCATAAACCCGATCCAAAAATTCAGGATTGGCTTTACGGTACTGTAATTTTACATTAATATTCAATTTTGAACCAATAGTGGTATTTGCCGGGATACTAAAAGGCACTTTTATACTGTCACTCATACCAGGGTAGAGACTGCGTTTATAACTGGCTCCAACCAGATCCCAAAGATTGTGTCGGTCAATTAGTTGGCCTTTTCGATCAAATCCATCTGCCCGATAGATAACGGGCAGGCCTTTGACATAAGCATTTTTATCTAAATAACCGCCGTGATATATGTTGTTTCCTTGCTCGTCGGTCACCATCACCTCAATCCAGCTTTGGATCATATCCATAGGGCCTGTGGGAAAATCGTGTCCTGCCTTATTATTGAGGATTAGTATTTTTAAATCGACTTGCTGCCCAATTTGGGCATGGTCATTTACTTTTATTTCAATGTGCATGGCCTTGCCTGCTGTCCATTTGTGCGCTATTTCGGGGATTTCTATTTCTCCCCGCATCCATTTTTCAGTCAGTTTAGTATGTAACTCCTGCCCCTTAAGCTGATGTAATTTGGGGATATACTGATTGGTGCCCAATGTTCTGTGCGAACGGTGTTTACCATCATTACCTGAACGATTATAGTCAAGTACATCGCCTCTGGATGGGTCATTGCTGGCAACCAGTGGCATATGACACTCCCTGCATGTGGTTGATTCATCAAGACGGTCTTTTGACCATCGGCTGTTTTTCCAATTATCGTATTGGTTTTGTCCCTGCACCTTACCAATATCAGTATTGACCTCGGTATCTAAATACTGCTTATGACAGGCTGCACAAAACTCAGGGGTTTTATACAGGGCTCTTGAGAATGATTGCAAATGCTGTTGTGGATAAGTGCGAATAAGAAAATCACTGATGAATTTGGCGACATTTCCTTCACTGAGTTCAAATAAATACCGTTGCGGAGCGGTCAGTACATAATTACCATTGCCCTGAATATCAGCGGCGGTGATTGAATGACAGACCATACATGACGCACCTTCATCAGCACCTTGTGCACTGAGGGTAATATTGCTGGAGTTTTTGGCGCCACTGAACAGAGAAATAGGGTCATGACAACCCGCACAATAACGTGTGTGCTCAGCCGATGTTTCTGCTACCATTAAAGTTTGTACCTGTTGAAACATATCATCCATTGATGAGTATCGGTGGGCACTGGGCAACCATTCCTGATAAATTCCGCTATGACAATTACTGCTGCCACAGGAGGCAGAACCAGCCATGGCTTGTGCGGTTAGTGCGCCTTTAGTCTGTATGTCTTTTGCGGCTTGATCAAATAGTCGCTGTAATTCTTTTTCATCAGGTGGATTAGTTCCTTTCAGGCTATGCTTGATTTTTGTAAAAATGCCAATATCAGGCGCCTGTAATTTATTCAGTTTTTTTTGAAACAGTAAAGCATCCTGAGGTGACAATAAATCACTGACCTTTTGTCGTAACTCCTGTTGTAACTGCTTATCATCCAATTGTGCAAAACTGGGTGCAAAAGGACGGTCTTGCCCAAATCTCCAGTTATAATTTTCTGGGAATGATTTTTGTATTTTGGGTGAGTCATAGAGAGCAAGCGCGATAACACAAATTAAAAGCATCAATGTGCTACCTATACTCATATTAAAATAAAATCTACGCCTCGCTCTCAGTAAATCGGTAGCTGGCCCCAGACGACCAAATTTACGGAAAATTAAGGTAGTCAGATGTAATACCACAAACACAGAAAAAACCAAACTGCTGATCAGGTGAATAATATCCCAAACAAAACCTAATCGAACAGTCGCTAAACCTTGGTATGTAACAACTGAACCACTAATAAAACTAACCAATAATAAAGCAACAGATAAATACCCTAACAACTGAAAGTGGCTAAAGTTTCCGCCTTTACGTTTCTGCCAGTGCACATATGAATACCACAAAACAGGCATAAGCATCAGTATGCCAAT
>JAESTH010000090.1 GCA_016763695.1 Alcanivoracaceae bacterium | reverse complement strand
TAAAATGTCAGCTAAAGCTTCCTCATGATCTTTTGTTTTGTTAATTAAACTGTCGCAAATAACAATAGCGCCAGCATTGATGAAGGGATTTCTAGGAATGCCTGCTTCATGTTCAAGTTGAATAAGTGAATTGAAAGGGTCGCCTGATGGCTCTCGCCATACTCTTTTATAAAGCTTTTTTTTATGCTCTCTGAGTGCCAAAGTAAAGCTAAATACTTTTGATATGCTCTGTATCGAAAAAGCTTGCTGATAATCACCAACACCAAAAAAATCACCATTGTTTAAGGTGATCGCCATGCCAAATTGTTGCGGATCAACATTAGCTAAAGCTGGAATATAATCGGCAACCTTACCTTGACCAATTATAGGCATTATTTGTTGATGAACTTTTGTTAAAACGGCTGATATATCCATAGAATACTCTGTGATACTTTTGTAAACAGACAAAATTAATTCGTCCTTTATATAAGTAATTCAAGTAGATTTCAATTAGTTTATTTATCGCAGAAGCCTTTATTAATAAAGACCTCTTTACATAAGTATTGATATTCTTATAGATTTAAATGCTATAGGAACTATATTTCTCATTTTAAAGCGTTTTTTGTTTATTAATTACTGCAGATCTAAATTTTTCTTTTATTTTCAATTTGTTACTGTAGTGTTGAAAGTTGGCTCAAAATTCGCTTAGTAGGGTTAATTAATAAGTTTTCCGGTTAACGTTTTAAAGGAATTTTAAATGTCTCAATCTCAATCGTCATATTTTCGGATATTACTGCCAATAATACTCTCTATTTTTGTTTTATTGTCATCCGCTCAAGCCCTAGCGTCCTCAGTTACTGAAAAGGTAAGAGAAGCGCGCGAGCCTGAAGCGGCAACAGGGTTGAGTCTAAATAAGGCTGTGTATAGTAAAAAATTTATGGTTGTGGCTGCTAATCCCTACGCTAGCAAGGCAGGGTTTAATATTTTAAAACAAGGTGGTAGTGCAGTAGATGCTGCTATTGCGGTGCAATTAGTTTTAGGTTTAGTTGAGCCCCAATCATCAGGCATTGGCGGTGGTAGTTTTATGCTGCATTGGGATAAAAAAAATGCAAAAATAACGAGTTTTGATGGTCGAGAAACCGCGCCACATAATGCGACCAGTGAATTATTTATCGGTAAAAATGGTAAACCATTAAAGTGGATAGACGCTGTTGTTGGTGGCCGTTCTGTTGGTGTGCCAGGTGTATTAGCGAGTTTTAAAAAGGCGCATGATCTTTATGGTAAATTATCTTGGCCAGTATTGTTCGAGCAAGCAATTGACCTAGCTGAACATGGCTTTGTTGTTTCACCTCGTTTAGAAAAATTGTTGGGCATGAACTTCAACCCAGGCATTCACACGCTCCCTGAAATTAATCATTATTTTTTCCCTCAGGGTAAGTCAGTTAAAGCAGGTGACGTGTTAGCTAACAAAAAGCTAGCTAATGTTTATCGTAGTATTGCTAAAGACGGTGTTGATGTTTTTTACAAAGGTTGGCTCGCTAAAAAAATTATTGCAAAAGTTCAGCATGCTGCTATTGCGCCGGGATTATTAACACTAGATGATTTAGCTAATTATCAGGTTGAGCAGCGCGAGGCTGTTTGTGGGATTTATCATACCTACAATGTCTGTGGCATGGCTCCACCAAGCTCTGGTGGTATTACCGTTATTCAAACATTGGCGCAGTTGCAAGCTTTTGATTTAGCTAAAGAACAACCAAACTCATTGCAAGCAATTCACCTGATCGCGCAAAGCTCACGTTTAGCTTTTGCTGATAGAAATCGTTACATCGCTGATGCTGATTTTGTTTCTGTGCCCACCAAAGGGCTTGTTGCTACAGATTATATGGCGAAAAGAGCTAAACTCATTGATGTTAATAGAGATATGGGTAAGGCCATAGCAGGATTTCCTCAAGGCGCTATTGCGCAAGCCAATGACACTGCAATAGAAAGGCCATCAACAAGTCATATTTCTATTGTTGATGGTGAAGGCAATGCGGTATCAATGACCAGTAGCCTTGAAAATGGCTTTGGCTCAGCTTTAATGGTTGAAGGTTTTATTTTGAATAACCAATTAACTGATTTTTCACTTGCACCGAAAAAAGATGGTTTGTGGGTAGCAAACCGAGTTGAGCCCAATAAACGCCCGCGTAGCTCTATGGCACCTATGATGGTGTTTAATCAAGATAATTCGTTAAAGCTTGTGGTTGGCTCACCCGGCGGTAGTCGTATTATCAACTATGTTACCCAAACTATCATCGGAGTGCTTGATTGGCAGTTAAATCCACAAGAAGCTATTAATTTACCTAAGGTGACTAACCGTAATAAAGTGACCACCTTAGAGCGTGGTACTCGTGCTGAAAAATTAAAAGCAGCTTTAGAGGCCAAGGGGCATAGGGTAAGAATTAGTGACTTAAATTCAGGGTTACATGCTATTGAAGTCACTAAACAAGGTTTAATTGGTGGTGCCGATCCTAGACGAGAAGGTTTGGCAGTAGGCATTTAATTTACCTATGAACAAAACTTGCTATTGCTTAAATAACTACGCATTATTTGTCATGTTGTTAACCATAGCAATTAATTAAAGAGGTTATATTTTTGCAAACATTTTTACGTGCTATTTTAGTCTTTTTAATTGCCTTTAGTAGCTGGGTTATTTATACCAGTTACAAGCAAAACCAGCAGCTTGCGCAGTTTTCAGATGATTATATTTGGCAGCTTAATACCAGTATTAAGGATGCAACACGTAATTTTTTATTACCCGCGAAAAATATAGCTAAACTGGGGGCTTCTTTTTACCAGCAAGAATTAATCTCACTCGACAAGCCTGAAACTTTATCGAGTTTCGTGCAGCCTTTTATTGATAGTTATCCGCAATTTAATGGTTACTTTGTTGGCTCAGAGCAAAAAGAATTTTGGTTTTGGCACAATACTTATGCGGATGATTATGATTTTCGCATTCAAACTATTAATAAACAAGCCTTCAATACAAGCCCAAAGCAGCAGTTAATTGAACAGAAAAACTTCCTGGATGAAAACCGTCAAAGTTTACGTAAATCAACACCGACAGTGGCGCAGTACGATGCCACTTCACGGTTGTGGTATAAAGGAGCCAAGGCTATTGGTACCGGTTTCTGGAGTGATGTATACTCTTTTAATTCTGATCGTAATCATATCATTCCCGGCATCACTGCTTCTTATCCTATTTATGATGACAAACATCGTTTATTAGGTGTGTGGGGGGTTGATATTGTATTAGAAGAACTCTCAAATTTTTTATTTGATATTGGCTCTTCGCGTGCTACGGATTTGGTTATTTTCAACGAGCAAGAAAAAGTTATTGCTTATTCGGGGTATAAAAATTTGCCTTTAAAAGCCAAGTTACTCACCTTGACCGACTTAAATAAACCAGAGCTAAAGGCGGCACAAAAAAGCTATAAAGAGCATGGTTTTAGTGAGTTTTATTTTAGCCAAAATGGCCATAGATATTTAGCCTCTTATTCGTCATTTTTATTCGGAGAGGAACAAGATTGGCATTTATTGTTAGTGGTACCACAAAGTCAGCTAATTTCTGAAATGACCACGGATTTTGAGCTGATCGCTTTGTTTGCTTTGGTCACTTTAGTGATTTCTCTGCTCAGATTAACTTTTCTTATCAAGCAACCGGTAACACGCTTGATAGATTTATTAGTTAGTAAGTCGTCGACTAGATAAGCTTATGATGTTTTTTTCTAAAGCAAAAAACAGCAAGAATAGTCTTTTAAAGGCCGCTGCTATTGATATGAAACCAAGATTAAAACCGTCGGTTTTTTTATTATTTAGCAGTATTATTTTGTCTGTTGTTGCTTTGTGTGCTTTTGTTTTATGGAATAGTATTAACCAGCATCAGCTTGCCAAACTTGCTCAAAGTGCTAAACAAAATTTAACTTTATATGGTAGTAAAATAGAACGAGAGTTGGGGCAAGTTCAGCAGTCACTACTCCCTTTAATTGCCAGCCATCCGGCTTTGCTAAACTATTTATTACCATATGAATTACCACTTTCTAAATTGTTACCTTCTAAATTATCACCATCGGGCACCTTATTACCTACGGCACAATTTCAAGCGCAAACACAGTTAACTCGTTTACACACAGTATTGTCAAACAGAACTGTTTTTATCGGCAATGCTAAACAATTATTAATCGCTTCTAGTAATAAAAAACTGGATTTAGTATTACTTGAGGGGATTAAAAAAACTATTGTCAGTCGTATATATAAAGATAAACCTTACCGACAGTTTGTTTTTCCTATTGATGGTAGGTCGGCAAAATTTCTGATTGCTTTGCCAATTAAAAAAAATGGTGCAGTGTTAGGGTTTATCGGTATGTTGATGGAGCTATCGTTTGTTCAACAACAGCTTGCAAGTTCGTTATTACCGGATCAAGAAATATTAATGGTCAGTGATGAGCGGGGAATTATTTTATTATCAAGTAATGCCCAATGGCTATATAAAAGCTTCTCTAACTTGCCTTATAGTTTAAAAAAAATCATCAATGCACAATTTGAGCAAAAACAACTCTTTAGCCAATTGGGTATTGTTAATATTGATAACGGTATTTTAAAAACGGCAAATGCAGCACAAGAGCAAACTTACCTTGTTCACTCAATACTATTAAAAGGTTATCCGCTACGTTTGCATCACCTAGCGAATATTGATGATATTAAAAAGCAAAGTTATCTTTATGTGTTGTTTTTCTTGTTTTGTATTATTTTACTTGCGCTTATGGTGTTATTTTTAAAAACAAAACGTCGTGCTCAAGCAGAAAAAATCAACTTAGAACAAACCTTACTTGAACGCGATACGGAGTTTAAACACCAACAAAAATTAGCTTCTTTGGGTATGGTCGCCACCACAATTGCCCATGAAATTAATCAACCGATCACCGCCATTAAAACTGAGGCTAGCATCGGCTGCAAATATAATGAACGGGGCGATACTGGGCAAGTTCAACATAGCTTAAAAATAATTCTTGAATATACACGTTTATTAGCGTCTATTACCGCGCAGCTTAAAGATTTTGCCCGTAAGCGAAAAACGAAAAAAAGCAATACTGCCAACATTGAACAAACAATAAAGCAAAGTTTAACGCTTAATCATAGCCGAATGAAAGCAGACGGTGTTGACTATTTTGTTAATGATTTTGATGGTTCGATTTCTGCTAAAATCGATGAGCATCAGCTACAACAAGTGTTGAGTAACTTACTTCAAAACTCTTGTGATGCCATGCAAACATGCCAAGTAAAGCATATCGATATTAGCGTAACCGCCGAACAAGAGTGTATTTATATTAAGGTTTCAGACTCAGGCATTGGCATTGATAAAGCAATGCAAAAAACGGTATTTGATGCTTTTGTTAGCAGTAAAAATGAAACGAGTTCAATGGGGCTTGGTTTAGCTATTTGCCAAGACATATTAAGCCATTTTGGTGGTGGTATTCGCATTATTACTGATGAAAATGTTTCTTTATCTGAGCCTGCAGGAGCAACGTTTATGATTAGTTTGTTGGCTGAAACTAAAGCGCAGGTACAGCCGTAAATTAATTTAATCGATTTTTAGTCAAACAAATGACGTTTGATTTGGACAATATTTATAAGGTATTAATATGACAACAGTACTAATTGTTGAAGATGATTTGATGGTATCAGAAACCACGCAACGTTGGTTGAGTCTTGATGGCTTTGAAGTCGTGACTTGTACAGACTCAACCAAAGCGTGCGATATGATTAACCAGCAGGCTATTGATGTTGTCGTTAGTGATGTAAAAATGCCGAAACTTACCGGATTAGAATTACAGCAAAAAATCGGTAAGATTGATGCTCAATTACCGGTGATTTTAATGACCGGACATGGTGATATAGCCATGGCGGTTAATGCTATGGAGCAAGGGGCTTATTATTTTATTGAAAAACCTTTTGAG
>JAESTH010000089.1 GCA_016763695.1 Alcanivoracaceae bacterium | reverse complement strand
TCAGTAGAATACAGCGTCAGTGGCTGGACAGACCAAAGCCTGTATGTATTGAAAAAAGGCATGTTAAGAGTCATACACTTAAATGGAGCCCTAAAGACCTGCCTGGTTAATGCTGGATATACAGACATTAATCCACTGCATGTGTTCACAAAACTGGATTGTAGAAACAGCAGTCTGCAAAACTCTGATATTTTACAGATCGAAGATTTTACCAACCTCCAGTCTTTGATCATAGACAACAACCCAGCTGTTACCGATATTTCGCCTTTGGCTAACTTACCCTATCTAAGTTTGTTATCAATGGAAGGCAACAGCAACATAAATCTTGATCTAACTGGACTTACCGAGCTTAAAGACCTTTACCTTGGCAATATGGCTTTGAGTAGTCTGCCTGATCTATCAACAAACGCCAGCCTTGAGTTTCTGGATATCAGTAATAATCAGATAGCTAGTGGGTTTACCCAATTACCAGCTAGCTTAACAGTATTGGTTCTGGATAATAATGATATAAGCAGTTGTGAAGGTTTGGCTGGTAAAACAATAGAAACCATTAGCCTTGCAGGTGAAAATGTCACCGACACCACCAATTGTACTGGTATTATAGACTTACAAAACTTAAATATTAAAAACGCCTCAAATTTAACAGGGGAATACAATATTGATGATGAAGCTGGTTTTTGTAGCCTCATTCTAAACAATACGGGTATAACATCCATAACAGGTTCGCGCCCAGTTAATGTTCTCAGCTTGACAAACAATGTTGATTTAAAAGAAAATCACTTAATTAAATTAGCATGGAACAGTCCCTTTGATCCTATTTATAGCTACCCAGACCTTATCCCCATGCGTGTTGATATATCTGGTTCTAACGATACCTTATGCGGTAATGATGATAAAAATAAACTATTGTGGAATTCCAATACCATAACAGACATGTCGCAACCTTTCAGTACCACTGTAAATGATGATATGAAAGATTCTCCATTATGTTACTCCAGGATAGCACCAGCATATATCAGTCCCGATATTTGCAAACCAGATCCAACCCCCTTTAAAGTGTATACAGATGATACAAACTCGAAACGTTTTATAACATGGGATAATAATGCCAATGCTCTTAACTGGGGAATCTTATATTACAAAATATTTGGCACAGTCAATGGTGAGGCTTTCAGTTACAACACAGTTAACACAGATGAAACAGAGCTCAAACAGTTACATTCATTAACACCAGATAGCTACGAAATAATAGCCTGTACAGCACAAAAATGTGGTTATAGTGCAATAGTCACTGAAGACCAGTTTGAGATAGGTCTAACAACCGTCTCAGGTGCCATCGCCAATTATGCTAATCCCATATCAAGCCCTCAAACCTTTAAAGTAGAGTTTGATTATAATAGTAATGGTGCCAGCCTAGAGGCAAGACCAACGCGCTTTGAAATCTCCTCAGATATGGATGAAACCTTTTCAGTCATCATTTCCTGTATTGGTACATGTAGTGATACAGGTCACTATGCCTCAATAGATCTAGACAATGGCTCGATTTTAGGATCACAACTCAATATACAGGCTTGTAATGATGTGTTAGGTTGTGGTGCAAAAAAAGCCATCAATATTACACCATCTATAGCTAGTGCAGATATTCCCGTACCAGCATGGACAATTAATGGGCACAGTATTGGAAGCATAGTATTAAAATGGAATCTTCCAGCAGGTACTACTGACGAAGAAGTTGGTAATATTGATTATTTTGAAATCACTGAATGGAAGCCTATGGGAATAGAAAGTGGAGCATATCCAGGTTCTCTTAGTTCCCTACTGAGATCAGACACAAGGTTCTATATCGAGAATGATAAGGATTTAGCCGTTACAACAGAACGTTCAGTGCGCTTAAATCGAGTGGTTAATGGTTATTATGACTACAATATTCGTGCCTGTCAAAGAAACCGAACCAGTATTGATGTCTGTTCAGACTTCGCAGGGGGTATTTATGAGACTACTTATATACAGCCAGGTCAGACTGAGGAACAACTTAAAAACTGTCGACCTAATGAACCGCTCCCTAATTGGGGGGTAGAAAATTGTGAGAAGGGCCATCATTTGACCTATGATTTTTACATTCAACCCCTCGCATTAGCTTCTTCAACTGTCATCGAATCCCCGTATTGGTATGCTGATGATGATGGTAAATACCATATTTCCTGGGAGTCCAATGACCATCTTAATCATGATAAAATGGATTATTTTTACCTAACACAACTCTCAGCAGAGAGTAATGCAGAAAACCAATGTAACCTGGGGGACAATAAACTCAATCTTAGGCTTAAAGTTAATTTTGCAGATCTGAAACATATCGCCAATAACAAAAAAGCCTGGGATACCATAAAATATTGTAATGACCTTGGTATAGACACCAAATGGAGTATTCAGGCCTGTAGACTTGGTCATGGCTGCTCAGATGAGGTGATAATAGATCTGAATGAGACAACTCAGCAAGGGGCTAATTCGCAGTGGCAGTCACCTTCATCATCAACCACACCTGGGGCATCGGCTTTAGGTGGTCCAGATGACTTTTTACCAGGTATGTGGTGGAATCCAGCATTAGGAGGCACAGGCTGGCATTTTTATTGGGCCAGTGAGCTGCGTTATGCATCCACCCATAACAACTATGGCAACACCCATGATCTGATTGGTTACTGGTTTGCTTATAAACAGGATAAAACCAGAGGTATCTGGACTCCGACTTGGTTTGAAACACGCCTAAAAAGATTAGACAGCATATCCGAAGAATTAGGGCTTGATCACACAGGCTGTTTTGAGGGAGATATCCTATCCAATAATCATGATAATAATCCAGCTAGCCAGATAAACGTTGGTAACCTGCAAGTATGCTTTAAAGATGGTGACAACCAAAACGCGACCTTGATATTTGATATAAACAGAGCCAATGACATCCTGTCACAAGGTTCTGATGTGGCAAATATGGGGCCATATGAATCCTTGGCTGATGGTAGACTCAAGTTAGAGATTAATGATTTTGCTATAGGTATTATAGGAGACACTGGTTCTATTAGTCAGGAAAATGATGACGATCATTATTCTGGGCTGTGGCAAAACAGCAGTGATACTCAACCCTATGCTGATATATCTTTGTTAACCTGGTTAGAAAGGGGCTTAGAAGTTTCAACTCTGGCTATCTATGATGATGCCGGAGATCCTATTTGGTTTCAGGCCGTAAACTGTGGGGGAACTACCACAGTTAGCTGCACACCATCAGGAGCAGGCTATTTTGATGATTACCATGCTGGTCCCAGGCCTGGTCAAACTGCAAATACAGATACATTAATGGCCATTGCCCAAGGCTTTAACCCAATAGCGGCAAGACCAGAGGGTTTTGCCTATGATAATGTCATAGCAAATGGTGGCGTCTTCTTTTATGGAAAAATGGGCAGATGTCTTAACACCGATCTTGATACAGCCAGCAATAACACGCGCTTTAGAGATGCGACTATCTGGTATGATATAAACTACACAATGTATAGCGAAGACCCATTAATTAATAATAGAACCGTAAGTTCACCAACAATGGGGGTTCAAAACTGTTCATCTGGTGTACAACTAAAGAAAACAGCCTCATTACATGATATTCGTTTTTTTATCAATGACAACGACGAAACGATGACTAGCTGTGATCCCAATGACCCTGAGCAGGCCAATTACTGCCAAATCACCTTTCAGTGGTTTACCGATGATGATTTTCCAAACATAGAGCCCTACTACTCCACAGATAATGGCACAAGTTACGCTAAATTAAGCACCCTCTGTCAAGATGCCATTCCTTTGGGTGAATACGCCGTGCCTGAATTTATCTGTAATCTAACTGAACACCCAGGTGATTATAAATTTCAATTACACAAAAACAAACACGGCTCAACTACAGGTGAGACAATAGCCATAGCCGAATCACAACCATTAACCATCATCGCCTGTAATGGCCAATGCTCTTTACCAACGGATCCTCCTGTTATTGATGAAGTAGGTGATGCTCCCCTAGACCCCATTAACAATCGATTTAACCACCAGGTAGGCGCTGGTCCCATCCCTGGCTCAGGCGGAGTATCAGGAGGTGCTGCCACCTACAACCTGCCCTTATCCATTCCCCCAGGACGCAATGGCATGACCCCCAGTGTTTCGGTTAACTACTCATCCAAAGGTGGCAATGGTACCTTGGGCATAGGCTGGTCCATATCAGCTGGCTCCAGTATTTATCGTTGTCCACAGAGCCTAGCACAGGATGGCAATAACCATGCAGTTAACTTTAGCAATGCGGATCGATTGTGTCTGGATGGTCAAAGACTGATGTTAGTGGATGCTACCTTGCCTACTGATCCAAGTGCGCTCAGTGACCCTGCACATCCTGACAATACAGCATACTGGGCTATAGATGCACAGTACAGTACCGAACAGGATTCATTTGCAAGAATAACCCAAAGTGCTGCTGGATTTACAGTTAAAACCAAATCAGGTCGCACCAATACCTATGAACAAAAGGGTATGCAAGACACAGTATGGCAACTGGTCAAGGAAATGGACAGTTTCAAAAATAATATCAAATATAGCTATACCAATAGTGATGGAGCCGTTACTTTTGGTACAAATGAATGGTTATTAAGCGAAATTGCCTATACAGGATTAGACGATAGTGATGGTAATCGCACAATAGCTTTCACCTATATAGATAGGATGAAACTGAGCTGTGTCAGATTACCCCCCTTACAGTAAATACTAGGCTGTTGTCACAAAGGTACTACATGTACCAGTGTACCT
>JAESTH010000088.1 GCA_016763695.1 Alcanivoracaceae bacterium | reverse complement strand
TTAAATTGCAGTGTAAATTAATTTACATAAACATTTTTTTACAAAAAAGTAAAACAAGCTTGTATATAATTTATTCGAGTACTTTAATTATTCTACAAATAAGAGTCTTTTAAATACTATTCTAACGTATTTTAGTGGCATATTTAGAGGTTCTGAATTGTTACTTTTTGTTACAAAATGAATCTTGTCATAACAATTTATCATATTACTGGTAGAATTTGGCAATGGTTATAAATGATAAATAATTTACATATATTTCGATCCCACTATCAAAAAAATAAAATTCAAGCTTTAGTACGATTTGTGCTTTTGTGAGTTTTTAAAAATATTTGAAAGATAAGTAGTTATGCTATTTTCTTATAGATGTCAGAATTTTGGCTTAATAAAAGTAAATGTATTATATTCGATTTGGATATGATTTGGGGGCGGTAATGAGTAATAATATAGATAGAAATTTTTTTCTAGGTAGGTGGGTGGCTATAATAGCTGCTAATGCCAATAAGCTAAGGATGTGGCAAAATAAATTGATATGGATGATATTTAGTTTATGTATGTCAAATATGTTAATGGCTGCAAATCCTTTTGGGGATTTGCGCATTGAAGCACTAAATGCTCCAAATTTTGTGGTGGATTCGAATATAGAAACACCAGCAACTTACGGGCCAAAAGCTGTGCACTTAGGGGCACATTTCTGTAATGATGGGGTCAATGATTTAACCGATGTTGTTGTCAATATTGGAGATTTTTTAGGGTCTCCTGCTGCCAGTACCCCAGGTACTTATCCAGTAGAAACTATTGATGAGGTAGCCAATGGCTGGTTATATAGTGGTGATTTTTCTTTCACTCATGGTACCACAAACCTTTCAGAAGCCACTCGTCTAATTGATACCATACCAGCAGGCGAATGTATCACTCAATATTGGATGATAACTTATCCGCAACTGGATGCAGGTGGCAATGCCGTATTTGGTGCCAATACGGTTTTTGCAGATGATTTGGTTTTAGATTATGATTTTTGGGCCAGCGCAGATGATGCAGGTACACCATTAATTGCTGATCAGACTTATTCTGCAACCATGCGTCGAGAGTTATCAGCCGCAGCCAATAAGATTTGGCCAAATACAACATCGAAAGTTCCTGATGAATATTTGGATGCAATTGCGGGTGTTCTGGGTTGGAGACCAGAGACTGGTTCGGAGAGTACTGTCGCTGGAGGCATTGGGACAGTATCAGGGATCTGGTATGATTTTGGTGTTGTCAACCAGGGTTTTGATAATGATGGTGACCTTGTTCCTGATTACAATGCCTGGGCACAACCAGTTGGTGACCCAGATATATTTGATTCGGGCTGTTTCAAGTTGGTTAAGACCTTTGGAATTTTGATTATTAAGCTTAATGATGGTACTGATGTCTTTCAGCCATTTGTAGATGAGCTTTATTTCAGTAATATTCCTTCAAATAACAGGGGTATGGTTGGCTTGGTATTTTATGACTTTCAGGCTCTAGATGGCACATGTAGTATTCAAATTAGCCCTTATCAAGAGGTTGCCTCAGGGAGCAATAATGAGAAGTTTAACGGTGATTATGGCACTTTTACAGGAATAATTACTTCTGCAACACCAGAGGTTACTTTTGAAAAAACTGCAAATAAATCTACAGTAGCTCTGGGAAGTACAATCACCTATGATTTGATCGCTGATAATTCTGCAGGAACAATTGCGGTGGGAGATGCCAGTGTTGGCTCACCTCTGGTTTTTCATGATGCTATTCCTACAGGTACACAGTACTTGTCAGGATCAGCTGCCGCTGGCAATACTTTGCCAGCTGGAGTTAACGTAAATGTATTGTACTCCACAGACGATGGTACAACATGGTCAACGACGGAGCCTGCCCTTGCTACTGATACAACAGATTTACAATGGTGGTTGGATGCACCGCTCGCAATAGGATCCATAGCAACCGTAACATTTACCACAACTGTGCCCGTGTCTTATCCCGATTTATTTGTTAAAAATGATGCAAGTTTGGGCTTTGGTTCCAGTAATTCTTTTGCATTTGATGATGTCACTGTATTTATCGAAGGTACCTTGAGTATTTCTGGTACCGTTTATCATGATGACGGTAATCCATCAGGAATCATTGCTGATGGTATATTAAATATTGGAGAGGTGGGTCATGGCTCAGTCACAGTTATCTTATGTATTGATGCTAATGGTGATGGTATAAGAGACCTGCTTAATGACACAATTTTAGCGACGACAGTGACAGCGGCAGATGGTACTTATAGTTTTACTAATCTGCCCGATGGCTACTATATTGTTGAAGTTGAAACAACTGACCCTGATTTGTTTACTGGCGCAACCGCAGGTTGGGGGCTTACAAATTTACAAATTCAGACGGCTGTGCTGGCAGGAGTGAGTGTAACTGGTATTGATTTTGGTATTGCTCCGGCGTTAGTGATTAACAAGGCACTAGTTGAAACAAGTCCAGTTGGTGAGGACAGTTTGATTAATTATACCATTGAAGTTAAAAATGTTTTAAAAGATACAAGTGGTGTTGATGGAGCTGGTCAGTGTGTCTATGACCACTTTGCAAGCAATGTTCGAACCGCAGATGTGAAAATTGATGATCCATTATTTGCTGTTGCAACCGATGGCGGTGGCAACACTCTGGAACTCGATGGTGCCGTGGCAACATTTGCGGGTGGTGGTGATGGAACCTTATCGGTAGATACTTTCGATATTTTTGCAAAACCCGAATCTATTCAAAAAGTTGAGCTGGTTTATTATGCACAGGATACCGGGGTAGCTTGGGTTGATGATAATATGGATTTCAAGTTGTTTGATGGTTCTACGGCTACTGAGTTAGCTTTTGGGCAGCTGACTACAGCTCAGATGAATTCAGTGCTAACTTTTGGTACAAACACGCAATTAATTTTGGATGTGACCAATGTAACTGTATGGGACTGGGGCACTGCTGCAATGGATGACTATTACACCGTAATTAAAGAAAATAAAGTCAGTAATGCAGATGTTGCCAACCTGCTAATTGATGCCGTTTCATTGAGGATTACTACAGACTGTGGTGGAGGATCAGGTACATTTGACATAAATAAAACCCTTTCACCAGTGCCCCTTACTGATAGTTTCGATGCGACATATTTACAGTATGTGTCTTCAAACCCTGTTGCAGACTCATTCGATAATGTGACAGGTAGTATTGTCTGGAATGATGTTGGGCCATTGAACCCAAATACGAGTCGTACGATTGAGGTGGTATTTATGACACAACTGCCTGGAGGAGTGGCACAGGTTGGTGTAGTAAACACCGCTTTTTCAAACACAACAACTTTTGCAAATGGGCTGTCTGCAAATACCGCAACTGATACGGCATTGGTCGATATAGATCTGCGACTGAAAATTTCTGGTACGATTTGGAATGATCTATTAGGAAGTGTTGCAGGCTGGTCAGGTGCAATTGGCTATGAGGGGGCTGATACTTTTGTCCCCAGAGTAGAGTTAAATTTATATCAGTGTCAGGATGTGACTACAGGAGGTATTGCAATAATTTCAAATGCATCTCAACCTTGCGAGTCTGTACAGAACGATGGCGTTTGGACGGTTATACAAACGACTACTTCAGATAGCAATGGTGACTACATGTTTACAGGTCTTGAGCAGGCATATTACTATGTGGAAGTTGATTCTACAACTTTACCTGGTACGCCTACTCAGATTGGTGACCCTGATGAGACGACAGGAGTCTGTGCAACATGTGATGATATATGGCAGGATCCAACTGCTGATATATCATTATTGACTGAAACGACTGTCAATATGACAGAAATAAATTTTGGATATGATGTAAATGCTGCATTATTTGGTATGATTTTTGAGGATAAAGATGGTGATGGAAATCAAGATCCTGGAGAGTTACCTTTAGTTGGGTGGGAAGTACATTTTGTTGATGCCAACGGTACACTTATCGTGTTTACAGATGCCAATGGAGAATTTGTATTTGTTGACCTGGTGGCTAACCTTCCTTGTGATATACAAATTTTCCCACCGACTCCAGGGGATGGAACAACCTGGAATCAGACACTCGATCCAGATGGTACATTAGATAATAGTCATTTAGTGGTACCGCCCCCAGGAGAGTTTAGTGGTAGCCATGATTTTGCCTATCAACATCTCGGTTCCAGTACGATTGGGGATATTGTCTTTATTGACTGGGATGGCAATGGTGTGCAGGATAATCCTCCAGATGTCGGTCTTGAAGGTGTCTCAGTGAAGCTTTTTGAGGATATTAACGGTGATGGTATCATTGATGTTACTCTTGACCCTTTTGTCCAGTCTACTTCTTCAACGGGTACATATTTATTCACTAATTTACCAGCTGGGTCATATTTTGTAGTGGTAGATGAATCAACATTGCCTGCTGCATTTTCACAATCATCAGATCCAAATGAAGTTGGGACTTGTCTGGTTTGTGATGCCCGTGATTTTGTTACTGTTGATGGTTCAAACAGTTATTTGCTGGCTGATTTTGGATACGTACCAAGTGGTTTGGGCAGTATTGGTGATCAGGTATTTATTGACACGAATGGCGATGGTGTACTTGATCCTGGAGAATCAGGCATTGCCAATATTGGTGTTACCTTGGAAGTCGATATAAACAATAATGGCAACTATGTGACGATTTTTACAACGACAACTGATGTAGATGGCCTATATAGTTTTGACAATTTACCTGATGCCAATTACAGAGTTGTGGTTGATAATGTAGATGCAGATTTACCTAATGACACAT
>JAESTH010000087.1 GCA_016763695.1 Alcanivoracaceae bacterium | reverse complement strand
CTGGTTTCATCGGCAATCATCTGTGCTAGAAAATCGATGGTGGCTACTCTCAAGGCAGAACTATTGACTCCTGTTTGAACAGTTTGCTCGACAATTGGTTGTTCTGCAATAGTAAAAGTCTTGCCTAAGGCTGCTGCATGCTCCGCTATTAAATAATCAGCCAGACTGTTTAAGGTAGTGTGTTCAAAAAACACGGTCTTAACCACTGGACCGACCACTTTTTCCAACTTCTTGGTCATGCGTAAGGCCAAGAATGAATCTATACCAAAGCCTTCGAAACCCGCATCAGCCTCGATAGTGGCTCGTTCTCGTCTGGTTTCATCAGCAATCATTTGCGCCAGAAAATCAATAGTAGCTACACGTAGATTGGCTGAAACAAGATTATCAGTATTGTTAGTCTGAGTCGAGACATGCACTTCTTTGACTACAGTAACTGGGCTGCGTTTATTGACCAGGTCTTTTATTGCTAAATCAGAAAATACCACCGATAATAAGCCATTGTTATCATAAATCTTTATTTCAAATAATCTTGATGAATCACTTTCCGCACTTGATTGGATATTTTTGATCTCATTAACTTCAACATAAGAAGTCACGGTTAATGGTCTCAACCATTTAATATGTGCAACAGATACAGGCACCTGGGTATTATCATCAGGAGCTTTAACCAGTAGAATACCCAATATACTTTGTAAGCCACCATCTATTATTGAGGAATGAAACATCTCATCATTAAGCGTATCGTTAAAATATTCAGGCAATGATAACTCAGCATAAACAGTATCAGAATTTGTATTTAAACGATTTATAATGGCTAAACTTTGTCCATATTCAAATCCATTTTTTGTGAATAATTGATAGGTTTGCTTTCTATCCAGCGAACTATCTGTTAGCTTGTTTTTATCAAACTTTTCTACAGTGCTAGAAATATCTGATATCAGAGTGCTTACCGAACCCTGACAATAATATTTAACATGCTCGCCCTCTACTATTGAGTAAAATGAAAATTGATAAGAATCACTGTTTTTTTCCAGTAGCAGTTTTATTCCCGAATTCATCGATTCATTAGTCATGGCCTGTAACCAGTTCACATCATGGAACTCTGCTGCTTTTGATTCTCCGATTGTCAGTAAGGCATAATTAACAATTTCCAAATAGCTGGCTGCAGGAAACAAGTTAACTCCTGTTATTTTATGTTCTTGCATGTAAAATGAACTGTGATCAAATATAAGCTTGAACTCGTTTTTATTGGCCGCTATTGACTGAGCAAATAATAACTCTAGCTGGATACCAGAGTCTGATAGTTTTTTGGTATTATCTACCTCGTCAGAATTGATAGCACCAGTAAAGCTGGAATCTAAAATCCAGTACCTATTTCTTTGAAACGGATAAGTAGGCAAAGAAATTTTATGCGCTCTTGGGTTTAGCTCCTGCCAATTTATAGCGGCTCCTATCACCCAGTTTTCTGCAATGACATTTAAATCATTTTTCGCCATCAACTGCTGAAGCATTTGTGCATCAAATTTTTCCAGGCGTCCATGATGAGCTAAATTATCATAAACACCATTTAAGATTTTATCATTGTCATAAGCTGTTAATTTGTTTATTAAATCAGCAAAATCTTTGGCTACCACCGATAACCTCTTAGGCATTGCCTCTCGCCCCTGCTGAAAGCCCGAAGCAAACACAGCAAATGCAGGTAAAGAGTTAGAACTAAGGCTTTTATTTATATAATTGATCAACTGTTGTGCATAGGTCTTCAATCCTGCGGCATGTTTGGTTGATATGGTGATGACCTGTTCAGCATCATTCTCTAATGTAACGGTATTAATATTTTCATTAGTATTGTTATTCTGATATTCTTCTAAAATAACATGCACATTAACACCGCCAAATCCAAAAGAACTAATCCCAGCTCTGCGTGGCACTAACTGTCCATTTTTATCCTTTATTTGTTGCCATGTTGAGGTTTTATCTGCTAAACGGAAGGGGCTATCTGTTAATTTAATATAAGGATTAACTTTCTCAAAATTAATATTTGCGGGTATGGTTTTATTCTTAAGTGACAGGATTAATTTCAACATACCTGACATACCTGAAGCCAGTTCCAAATGGCCCGCATTGGTTTTTACTGAACCTAAAGTACAATACTCATTAATGACTGGCATTTGTGCTTTATTATGGGCAGATTTTTTAAATGCTTTTAATAAACCCTGAATTTCAATCGGATCTCCCAAAGCGGTACCCGTTCCATGTGTTTCAATATAGGTTAAAGTGGCAGGATCGATGTCAGCATCATCAAAAGCCATAGTCAGAACATCAGCCTGTGCTTTGGGGTTGGGAGTTGTAAAGGTATTAACATGTCCTCCATGATTAACCGCTGAGCCTTTGATAACTGCATAAATATTGTCGCCATCAGCTTCTGCCTTACTCAATGGTTTAAGCAGTAAAGCACCTACACCTTCGCTGCGAACATAGCCATTGGCTTTATGATCAAAGGTTTTACAACGTCCATCATCGGCTAACATTGAGGCTTTGCCTAAACCCACATGTACTCCAGGGTTCAGTAGCATGGACACACCGCCAGCTATACACATATCACACTGACCACTTCTGATTGCCTGTACTGCTCTATCAACTGCCACCAGTGTACTGGAACAGGCTGTGCCTATGGGTTCACTTGCACCGCTCCAGTTGAAGAAATAAGAAATACGGTTGGCCAAGACTGCATGCATCCAACCTGCCACAGAATAAGCTTCAAAATCACTACTTTGCTCGCGTAGCAATTCATGATAATCCGAACTACCTATACCAACAAACACGCCAGTGTTGCTACCTGAAAGCTCTGATGCTTTATAGCCCGAATCTTCTATTGTGTGCCAGACACTCTGTAAAAACAAACGTTGCTGCGGATCTGTCAACTCAGCTTCAAGAGGTGAAATGTTGAAGAACTCCGCATCAAATTTATCCACTTCGGGCATAAATCCACCCCATTTTATTTCTGTCTTGCTATTACCCAGATCTGATTCACCATAAAACTTTTTCCAGTCCCAGCGATCTTTAGGAATTTCTGTGATAAGGTTCTTTTCATTAACAAGGTTATTCCAAAAAACATCAACATTCTCTGACTGTGGCATAATGCCATCAATACCAATAATAGCTATTGGTTCATTGTTATTATGGTTGTGATCATTTGTTAAACTTTCCTCAACATATTCTTCAAATAAATTATGCGTTAAAGTTGTTTCAACTTTATCTTCTCTTACAGTTTCTTCAGAGCTTTTTTCTGATGCATAGTTGGCATTGATAATATTTTCTGTTTGCTCAACTTGCTCTACATCACGCGCATAGTGTTGCTCTAAAGGTTCAGCAAAATCCTCTAACAAATATTCCGTTAACTCGTCTAATGTTTCTTGTTCGAAGAAGATCAGAGGTGTCACTTCTATCTCCAATTGGTTATTTATAAGATTAGCGAACTCGGTAAATGTAACCGAATCAAAACCATAAGTACTCATGTTTTCAGCAAAATCGATATCACTTTCATTGATCTTGAGTAATTCAATAACCATTTGGGTTAAATCAGTTTTCACTTTATCTATGATTGGGCCATTATTACTGGGCGTGGTGGCAATCACTGATAGCTGTGGTTGCTTGATATTTAGATTTGCGGTCACGGCCTCAACTTTTGCTGTTTTGGCTGGCGCAATAGTTTTGTGGCCTTTTTGCTCAATGGATAAGGCAGTACAGATTCTTGCCGCATCTCCTTCAACCACACCAATGCTTGATGCAGGCTGTGCCAACCCATAATGTAAGGCTTCTAAACCTATGTTAGTCGCTAATGGTTTCATGCCCCAATTATCAAACAGCCACTTTTCTGCTTGCTCATTAACCTGCATGCCACCACTGCGCCATAATGGCCAATTAATAGCCAGTGTTTTGCCTTTTCTTAAGCCCTGCTTGCACCATTGCTGCCTTAATTGCGCAAAATCATCCATAAAACGGTTACCCGCGGCATAATCACTTTGTCCCATATTGCCATTGGTTGATGCAATTGATGAACACATAATAAAATAGTCCAGCTCAATATGACTGGTAGCAATATCCAAATTTTGCGTACCCATCATTTTCGGTGCAAGAACTTGTGAGAACTGTGCCCTTTCTTTGTTCCATAAGAAACCGTCTTTGATAATGCCCGCTGCGTGAATAAGCCCATCCAGCCTTCCATGTTTTTCTGTGATGCTATCTACAAGGTTTTTCACATCGTTAGCAATAGTGAGATCGCAACTGATGTATTCGACACTAGTGGCAATTTTCTGTAACTCTTTAATTTTTGAACTGATGTCGTCATTAATGCTTGATCGACCCGTCAAAATTAATTTAACAGCCCTTTCTTTTGCCAGCTCTTTAGCAAAAATGATACCCAAACCACCCGCGCCACCTGTAATTAAGTAAACCCCATTGGTTTTGGATAGTGCAACAGCACGGTCTGTACTGGTGTTTTGCACCTCAACAGACTCCAGGGTTTTTATATATCGTTGATTATCCTTAATCGAAATTTCAAGATCATTATTATTCTGTTCTACTAATATAGCAGCCCAATCTATATTGATATTTTGCCCTGATACTGAATTATTGAGACAAATGGTTTTACAGTTTATATTGGCGCCTTCCTGTTTTATTGAACGCATAAAACCATTAACAGCACTGTAGCTAGGCTGTTCATTATCACCTTCGGTATGATAGATGTAAGTTAAATTGAGTGATTTAGAGCCAATCGCCTTTCTATTCTTCAATAAGGTTTGAGATAAAGAGAAAATTGCAAGTAAACCGTTATTCAGGTTATTTTCAATAGCTGCTTTTTCTACTAAATAAGAATTTATTGAGAGATTATGAATAAAATTATCTGGGGTTAAGCCATCTGCTCTGATCGCATCAACCAGTTGTTGAATATGCTCTGTATTATCTGGATTTAATTGATAATGCTGTTTGTCAATTTTGGCAAAGGTAGTAGCTGGCTCAGCAAGAATAACTAACACCAAACCAGGATTTGGGTTAGTGGCTATGACTTGTTGCAGTGCCTGTTTATTCTGTTGATTATGATCAAATAAAATCACTGAATTGTTTAATGAGTCTATTTTTCCATTAGTCTGTACATGATTAGCTGGTTTCCATAATGGCTTATAAAGCACCACATCGGCTTGAGTAAGAAGCTTATAGTTTGAGTTTTTAGTATGAGAAGCACTAGAAGCTATTTCTTCAGATATAGCCTTAAATGAAAAATCTTTCATTTGTACCAGTACCTGACCTGATTCGTCAAGTATATCTATGTTTATTTTCTTGATATCATCACGTTCTCTTTTACCCTCATCCAGAGTTAGATGAGCAAAACCTTTATGCGTTAAAGGCTTGAGAATATTTAATTCACTTAAAACGAAAGGCACGTATGGAACACCTGGTTGAGTCAGGGTGTTGGCATACTCTAACAAACTGATGATTGATTGCACTGCACCATCCAGAATTGATGGATGTGCATCATAATCATTAAATGCCTCGGCTAAGCCTGATGGTAATTCTAGGCTGGTTAGGCCTTCTTTTTGACCATAATGGAATCCAGTTATGGCCTGTAATTTATCTCCATAAGTTAATTTTCTGGTACTGAGTAAATCATAACATTCTTTTTTCGTCATAAAACCGCTGCAGCGATCCTTAATGGCATTTAAATCTTTTCTCAAGACTGGAATGGTCGCCTCAGGAGTACACAGCGCCTTGCCTTGTGAATGTATGTTCTTTTTACCTGATGGTTCAAAGGTACATATTTCAAAATGAGCTTCACCATTTTTATGCTGTAAGCTGATTCTTATATCATGGGAACCAAGGCTATTAATTGGACTGGCCCAAACCATATTTTTCAGCGTTGTTACTTTAAAACCTGATGCCTGCTGGGCTGCTGCTCTGGCCATTTCCATATAGGCAACACCTGGTAAGGTTGGTAGTTTATCAACAATATGATCACTGAAAATATATTGCTGCAGATTAAACTGTTTACTAAACTCCTGTTTTGCAAAGGTTGAACAGTTATGATCCAATAATGGATGAATTGCAGCTGTTAAATGACTGTTATTTGCTACTGTTTGTAGAACCGATGCGGTGCTTGCTTCAATCCAGTGAGACTCTTTTGCAAAGGGATATGTTGGCAGGGATATTTTTTGTGCATTGTTGTTTTTTGTTGCTATTTTCCAGTTGATATCAACACCATTTGCCCAGAGTTTTGCGATCTTGTTATAGCTACCATTGTTAACCAATACCTGGATAATCTGCTCGCTCTCATCACCATCGAATAAATCCAGTGCCAGCTTGGTCGCCGCTTCTGTTCCATATAAATTAGAGTTAGTTTTTTCATTAATAAAGCAATCTAAGCTATTGATCAAACTAGATATATTTTCAGCTACAATTGCCAACCTTTTCGGCATAGCCAAACGACCAATTTGTAGTGTATGCGCCAGATCATTCAAATTAATATCTACAGATGCAGTCTTTTTCAAATAAGTTAAAAGATTATATGCCTGCGATCTAAGCCCCTCATCCTTTCTGGCAGAAAGGATGACAAGTTGCTCTTGATTATTACTGACAACATGTTTTGGTTGTTCATATTCTTCAAAAATTATATGTACATTGGTACCACCTGCACCAAATGAGCTTAAGCCCGCCCTGCGTGGAACCTGCTGTCCATTTAGTTCCAGAGGTTGCCAGAATTCTTTATGTTGTTGTACATAAAATGGTGAGTTGTTAAAATCAATATATTCATTGAGTTCTGTAGAATGTAAGGATGGCAGCAATTGCTGGTGTTGCATTTGCAATAAAAGCTTGGTGGCACCTGCGATGCCTGCTGCTGCTTCTAAATGACCTATATTGGTTTTTACTGATCCTATGGCACAATACTGTTTTCTATCGGTGTCATTTCTGTAAGCTTTGCTAGTGCCCTGAATTTCAACAGGGTCTCCTAGTTCGGTGCCTGTCCCATGTGCTTCTACGTAGCTTATGGTTTCGGCACTGATATTGGCCTTTTTGATTGCCGATGAGATTAAGTCAGCTTGTGCATTGGGACTAGGCACGGTGTAACCAGCTGTACGACCACCATGATTGATAGCGCTGCTTTTGATCACTCCATAAATGTGGTCACCATCTGCTATGGCGGCGTTTGCAGGTTTTAAAACCAGAGTTCCGACTCCCTCACCAGCAACATAACCACTACCACCTCTGCCAAAAGCTCGACACTGTCCATCATCTGATAGAAATTGTGCAGCTTTGGTGATGTGATATTTACTTGGGTGTAAATCGAGATTGATTCCTCCTGCCAGAGCAACCTTACATTCTCCATTACGCAATGATTCGCAGGCTAGATGTATCGCGGTTAAACTCGATGAACAGGCAGTATCCACAGTCAAACTGGGACCACTAAAGTTCATAAATGAAGAAACACGATTAGATATACCCCAATGCTGTGAATTAGCAATTGAGCCACCTCCCAATTGTCGGTTCTCCGAACCCAGCATTTCATAGTAGGACCAAACCGCTCCGACAAAAACACCGACATTATTCGACGCCATGCTTGAACACAGTGATTCTGGATGATAGCCAGCATCCTCTAGTGCTTGCCAGCAAACTTCCAGCATTAATCGTTCTTGTGGATCCATGCTTTTTGCTTCTCGTGGAGAGATGCTAAAAAATAGCGAATCAAATTTATCAACATCATCAATAAATCCACCTAAATGCTGTTGTGTATTTTTATCTATAAAACGGCTTTGCCAATCGGGGCCCATTTTGATGCTGTTTTTACCATTGGATAGGTTTTCCCAAAACTGTTGCAGATTATCAGCATCTGGATAACGACCGCTCATGCCTATTACTGCAATTCCAGCTATTTCTATTTCCGCAGTCGGTAATCTCTTTTCATTGTTTGTGGTATTCTTAAGTGTACTGTTTGCTGTGTCGTTATTTTGAGCTGAAGAGTTGGTATCAATACCCTCGACTGTATTTTGTGGCTGCTCAATTTCTTTCGGTGATAAGTTTAATTTCACTTGACTGGTAGATAGGTAGTTGGCCTTTATTTCGCCAAATAATCCCTGAGGTTTATCTTTTAATACTAAATTATCTATGGTGCTGTCTGTGTTAAACAAGGCAATGAGTCGCTTGGATATTTCATCTATTTGTGCACGACTGATGCCGAGCGGAATGGCTAGGCGAATTAAATTATTCATACTGGTGTTGCGTTGTCTGCCAACGCTATGAATACCAGCTCTAATACTTGTATTTTTATATAACCAGGATAAGAATGATGGCAAGGGTAAATCCAGATCAGCAAGTCCATCTATTGACATGGGGTCAATCAGTATACAATGCCCTCCAACTGGCTGGATTACGGTTATGTCATGATCAATAAGTTTCTGTGCCAGTAATAACACCCAATCCATACGCTGTTTTACCATGGATAAAATATAACCTTTGTCATTGAGCGCGTTACAAACCAGATAATGGTCGGTTCTACTCAAACCACTGCCATTAGTAGACACAGCATCTTGCATTTTCGCATACAGATTTTCATCACGGGTAGCAATAAATCCGCCAGTATGGGTACCAAAATCTTTGGTTAAACTGGCATTTAAAACATCTGCATATGAACAGATTTCTTTGACAATATCCCAGATATCATGGCCCAGATAATGTTCTTCGTACTCGGATATGTGATAAGCATTCTCGATAATTCTGGTGGCATCCAAAACCAGAGGGATATCACCGATACAGGCCTTGACTTCTTTTATATTAGCCATAGATACTGGGCAACCACCTGCTGCATTATTGGCCAGTTCGACCCAGACGAAAGCTATTTCATCTTGATATTCTTTAAGTTGTACTTTCAATAAATCACAATCTATATTGCCTTTAAACAAGTGATTTGATGTGCGGTTATAAAATTCATTATTGGTGACTTCTATCGGGAAAAAATCATTATTAATCTGATGGTATAAACAGGTTGGGAAAAGTACATTTTGTAATACATATTTTTTCTGTTTAGGCCAGGCTGGACAGAAGAATGACTCTGCCACACGTCCTGATGCAAAGGCAATAACATAAGGCAGTGCAAAAATTTCAGAAAGTATGCTTTCTAATTGCTGATCATCACTCTTGTTGATTGATTGTAATGACTGTGTTCTGGCATTTATAAAGTCATACTCTAACTCTGACCAGGAGTCTGTTGCCAAATCATACTCAATATTGCTACGTGAAAGGTTGAAAGGGTTGTAACCAGACTTTTTCAATAAACTTTCATTGTTGATATTAATGTGTTGTCGTGCTTAACTTGAGGTTTATTTGTGGTTTTTGTAGTACTCACATGGCTAGTTAGCTTGGTCTTTTGTGCCTTAGCACTCTGATTTTTGAGACTATGTGGGTTACCTATCATCATAATGATATCAAGCACATTGGACGCAGGCTGGCCGACTGGCCGATATAAATACAATGGTGAATTTTTGCATCTATATTTGTTTTTAAACTGGTAATTTCCTGCTTCTTCAAATATTTTATCTTCAGCAAGTCTAACAAATGCTTTTGCAACCGCAGGATCACAATCTGGAGCATCAAAAAAACGGCTACCAAATGTCAAGCCCAAGCTAAAACTTGCACAACCTTCAGCTTTTAACAATTGTATTATTTCGCAAATAGCAAACTCCATTGCCCCCATCGCCATGTCACTGGAGTAAAACTCTGTATCTAGCAAGTAGCTATTTTCCGATTCTATCTTTGAAATGATGATGACATTTTGTAAATTATTATCAAGATGAGTTAAAAATATTCTATATTCATGACCAAGACAGCCAGTTTCCATTTCATCTTTGACGCGCCATATATATGGATTAACCCCTGATTTATTATTGGCCCACTTCTCAATCATGCTGGCTATGGCTGCATCTGTTGCGCCATCACTGCCATGACTATATTCTGTTGTTAACCCATTTCCTGCTTGTTGAAGCTTATTGACTTGATAGCGCAAGCGACGCATTTTACTACCATTGATGGTGAATTTTGCTAAATTTGGGATTCTTTGTACCACCCCAAAAGCATTGGCAGAAAAATTATTTTGTTGCATATGGTCTAGTGACATTTCACAAAGAACGTTAACTTGTAGTTCTTTACTGACACAGTAGTTTTCAAGTTCTAATAATGCCTCTGCAAAATAGTCATCGGGACCAACATATCTAAAAGCCAACAGAATATCTTTATGCGTATTGAAATAGAAAACCCCTTGCTGTTTACTGGGGATAAATATATTGGGTGCGATATCTTTTCTAGAAAGCGCTATTGTTTCTCCACCATATTTTAAAAACAGATTTTCTACTACATCTGATAATACTGAATCCTGATCTAACAATTGATCACTGATCACTTGATACTGATTATTATTTGTAGGTTTCACCATTTGATCTGGCTGTTGTACCTGTATGGGAGTATTTTGCGCAAAGGCATTGGCAAGGTTGGCTTCCTTCATTACTGGCAGTTGTTGCTCAATTTGCTGAGGTTTTATATCCAATAACTTCATCAATGTTTCTGGCTGTTCTTCAATAAAAATATCTGCCAGTTCCAGAATATTGCTGGCTTCAAATAATAAGGTTTTCCTTAAATCACCAAAATCATCTTCTAAATTTCTGATAATACTGAGGGTTAAAAATGAGTCAATCCCGTATTCTTTAAAAGATTGTTTGGTATCAATCTCATTTTTTTCAAGTGATGCGGTGTTAGCGATGATGGATAAAAAATATTCTATTGTCTTATTTAATAAAATTTTTGTATTCACTTGCTGGTTCTCCATAATGTTAGGGTTTTTAGTGTTGTTATTTTCATTTTTATTATCTGATAATAGGGTTTTATTTTCGTTATTTGTTAATGCAACAGCTGATTGCACTCTTGATGATTTTTTAGTCAACAATAATGCAGGCTTGAGCTTATGGATATTGTTGTCAGTTGTGTCTTGTTTACTGACTTTATTTTTTTGTGGTATTTTTTTAAAAATAACAGTGCTTAACTCTATGTATGGTTGACTATTTTCATCAACAATTTGTATATCAAAAGCATAGCTATCCCTTACAGACTGTTTACTGTTCAATGCTTGCTTAGGTGTGACATAGGCAAAAACAGTATCTGGCAATTTCCCCGCGACAACAACTTTTTCTATCATCATCGGAATATATGATTCGATTATATTATTATGTAATAAGCAGGCCAGACATGTTTGCAAACCACCATCCAATAAACGGGGATCAATGATAAAGTCTTCTCCATCAACCCCAGAAATAATAGCTAATTGGGCAATATATTTACCTTTATAATGCAATATGTTTTTAATGACTCTAAAGTTAGCACCATAGTCAAAGCCAGAATCTTTTAGTTTGTCATATAAGCTGTTAATATCAATGGCACGGTAGCGCTCTAGACTAGCAAGTTCTTTATTAAAGACAAGATTCTCATCTTTTACAGCGATGGCTTGTGTAGCAATATTCTTATTGCCATTTGCACGTATTTCTAACAGCCTACCTTTCTTATGTGGTTTATTATTAATAGTAACAACTACATTATTGCCTGCAAATAATATTGATTCTCTGAAAAATACATCTAATAAAACCATATTTTTCATTCTGGAACCACTGGCGACTAATGCCCGATATATCAAATCAAGGCTGTATACTCCTGGTGATATGGCCTGGCCATTAATTACATGTTCTTTGGCAATAAAGCTGTCTTTTGCAATATTTTTTATCAAGCTGGTATTTGAATTCTTATGCATGCTGTTTTTAGCAGGATTTGTTGATGTCTGCTGTTTTTTATCTGTGCTTAACCAAAAACGTTTTTTCTGAAATGGATAGGTAGGCAATGCCACACGTTGTAAGCCATGAAGCTGAATATCTTTATTTTCATAAAACCTATTCCAGTCAATTTTTAATCCTTCCGACCACAGTTTTTGTAACTCTTTAGTTGTCAAGTTCTCTTCGTTGACTTTCTCTCCACTTTCCTGTTCTACCACATTGAAAGTATAATGTTTAGAGTCGAGCTTATTGATAAAGTTATTTAATTCTGCAATTAAGCCCTTAATGCAGGTTGCACAAATAGCCAGGCGGAATTTTTCTTCATTTCGACCCAGTTGAGAAGTATAGGCGATATTTTGCAGTGGAATATGGAAATTTTCTGTGCTTAGGTAACTTAAATAATTCTGTGCATATTGGTCAAGAGCCTGAGCATTTTTAGCTGATAGGATAACCAGACATTCATCCTCAGTTTCTGCAAGGTTATTGTTATTGATGTATTCTTCTAAAACCAGGTGGGCATTAACGCCACCAAAGCCAAATGAGCTGATCCCTGCTCTGCGTAATTTATGTTTATTATTTTGTGGCCAGGGGCGATTTTTTTGCAATATTTCAAATCGGTTTTCATTTAATTTAATATATGGATTGATTTCCTGAAAATTTTGGCTGGCGGGTAAAACTTGATTTTTAAGTGCCAGTAATAATTTCAAGATACCAGCAACGCCTGCAGCAGCTTCCAAGTGACCAATATTACTTTTCACTGAAGCTAAATAACATTTATGTTCTGTTTTCTCTTGAGACTCGATATTGTTGATGCTATCTAGATCAGTAAAGGCTTTTGTTAAACCATTTATTTCTATTGGATCACCCAAGGGAGTGCCTGTCCCGTGATTTTCTATGTAGTCAATACTATGGCTGTGGATACCTGCCTTTTTATAAGTATCAAAAATCAGTTGAGCTTGTGCATTTGGATTAGGGGCTGTTAATGAGTTGGATCGTCCACCATGGTTTATACCACTGGCTTTTATCACAGCGTGTATGCTGTCATTATCAGCTAGTGCCTGTGTTAGTGATTTTAACACGATAGCACCAACACCCTCTGCTCTGACATAACCATTGGCATCTTTATCAAAAGTCTTGCAATGACCATCAGGGGATAACATACCTGCTTTGCCATAAGAAATATAGTGGGTAGGGGTAATTAATGCGTTAACACCACCTGCAATAGCACATTGACAGTGCCCCATTTTAATAGCTTCGATGGCTTTGTGAATGGCAACAAGCGAACTAGAACAGGCCGTATCAATAACTTCACTTGGGCCATGTAAATCAAGCAGAAAAGAAATTCTATTGGCAATTATTGAACGATTCATGCCAGTTGAAGCGTGTGCTGCTAATTCATGTTTTCTTATCAACTCTTCATAATCAGAAGTTGACGCACCGATAAAAACTCCCGTATCTGTTCCTGATAGCGATGCTGGTTTATGTCCAGAATGTTCAATGGCATGCCAGACTGTTTGTAATAGTATGCGTTGTTGGGGATCCATCAGTTTTGCTTCTTGTGGAGAGATGCCAAAAAATGCCGCATCAAAACAGTCTATATCAGGCATAAAACCACCCCATTTACTGGGAGATTTATTTTTATCCTGTAAATTTGTGGAATAATAATCCCGCCAATCCCAGCGCAATTTTGGTATTTCTGATATGCCATCTACCCCTGTGATCAAGTTGTTCCAAAACTGCTCTAGTGTTTCCGCTTTTGGCAATGTTCCACAATAACCTATGATGGCAATATCATTGTTGTTCTCTTGCTGTGAAACATTAATACTATCGGTGTGTTGCTGGTCACTTAACTTCTTACTATTGATATTTTCTGATAGTTGCTGTTCTATACATTCAATGAGTTTCTGGACATTCTTAAAGCCATAAAAGCAGGCTGGTGTCAGAGCAACATCATATGTGTTGTTAATCTTTTCGCATAATAAAGTGTATGCCATTGAATCAAAACCATAGGCATCAAAGTTTTTTTGGGTGTCCAGATGGACTTCTTCTAAATCTAGCAATGTCGAAAGTATGCTTTTAACTTGTCTGGAAACTTCCTGGATCTTTACTATTTTAATATTTTCAATAGGCTTGCTATCAATAGTAATTCCTTCATCATTCTCCTCACTTTTTGATGCCCAAAAGTGCACCTTTTTAAATAAGTATCCAGGTAAAGGTAAACGATTAAATTGTGCTTGTGGGTACAACTCGTTCCAGCAGATATTATGGCCATTTAACCATACAGCCAATAAAGTCTGCTGCCATTGGTCTACGTTGGAGATCTCATGTTTGACCAAGTGACTATAGCTATCGTCTATACTACCTAAAGATATACGCTGAACATTTGTCTGACTGTTACATAAACTGGCATCTTTATTTGCTATCGCGGCTATAAACTGCTTTTTTTCAATGATGGCTTTTCGGTGTTCAAATCTTTGTTTATCACATAACACCTGGTTGATTTCTTCCCAATATTTATTATTTAAATCTGATAAACACTTATCAATATCTGGGTGCTGTTTGGTGCTGATTTTGTAAAAGTCAGATTTGGATAACATTTCATGACAAACCAGAGCACTAAAGGCTGTTATGTAGTAAGAGTGTTGATTTGTTCTGCATTCAAACATCCATTTTTTATAGAAATGATTTAAACTGACATTGGCTGCAACCACGGCATAAGCCGCTCTATTGATATCCGATGAGAAAACTTGAGAAAAATCTCTTATTGTAGCAAACAGATCATTGCTATTCTCATTGTCAACATTCCATTCTTCCCATTCTTGTGAAAGATTATATAACTCACCTTCACCATCTTTAACAGATGCCTTTGCAGATTTTTGTAACAATTTAGCTAATATAGGATCACCTACTTCTGATAATAAGTTAGTGTCATTCGATCTTGTTTTACCTTCAAAT
>JAESTH010000086.1 GCA_016763695.1 Alcanivoracaceae bacterium | reverse complement strand
GTTCGGCTTCTTCAAAAGTAACAGGAAAAATCGTTTTAGTACCTTCTCTTAATTTAGCGTCTCTTCTTCCGTATCTAAAATTCACAACAAATAAGACAGTGCTTGATTCATTAATGGAGCACTGAAATTAAAAGGGGTAATTTATGCTGGCTGAATATTTTCCAGTGTTGATGTTTTTAGGTGTGGCCGTTGGCCTTGCCTTGGTTTTATTGTCTGTGGGTTATGTTCTTGGCCCTAAAAATTCCAATGAAGAAAAGAATTCTGCTTATGAATGTGGGTTTGAAGCTTTTGATGACGCTCATATGAAATTTGATGTGCGTTTTTACCTGGTAGCGATCCTTTTCATTATTTTTGATTTGGAAATTGCCTTTTTGTTTCCCTGGGCTGTAGTGCTGGATAAATTAGGCGTATTTGGTTTGGTTTCTATGTTCTTATTTTTGTTTATATTAGTTATTGGTTTTATTTATGAGTGGAAAAAAGGAGCGTTAGAATGGGAATAAGTAAAAATACTTCAAATGATTTCTCAAAGTTAGAGTTGGGAGTGGTAGATAATATAACCCATCCATATGTTGATCAAGGCTATGATAACAAAGGATTTTTTACTGGTACATTAGATGATGTGATTGGCTGGGCAAGAACTGGTTCAATGTGGCCCATGACCTTTGGTTTGGCCTGTTGTGCAGTTGAAATGATGCAAGCCGGTGGAGCCAGGTACGATTTAGATAGATTTGGAATTATCTTTAGACCATCCCCTCGTCAATCTGATGTGATGATTGTTGCAGGTACCTTGGTTAATAAAATGGCTCCGGCGTTGCGTAAAGTTTACGATCAAATGGCTGAACCACGTTGGGTAATCTCAATGGGGTCTTGTGCTAATGGAGGTGGTTATTACCATTACTCTTATGCAGTAGTAAGAGGTTGCGATCGAGTGGTGCCTGTAGATATATATGTACCAGGTTGTCCTCCAACTGCAGAAGCTTTGATTTATGGTCTATTACAGTTGCAGAAAAAAATCAAAAGAACCAATACAATCGCAAGAACTTAATTTAATAAATACTTATGAATAACAACAAAGTTAGCTTAGAGAAAAAGCTGAAATCACATTTTGGTGATTTAGTGACATCTATTGTTAGCCAACATGGTGAAATCACTTGTGAAGTGATTCCTGAAAATTGGCAACAAGTCTGTCAGCAGTTAAGAGATGACGCGCAGTTCTCATTTGCGCAATTAATAGATTTATGTGGTATTGACTATTTGGGTTTTGGCGAATCCGAGTGGCAGACCGAAGGTGTGACCAATACTGGTTTTAGCCGTGGCATTAAATCCAAGGGTCCTGGTCGCTTCTCATGGGAAGAGCGTAAAACAGAATTGATGGATAGGCGTTATGCAGTGGTCATACATTTATTGTCTATTGAACACAATATGCGTATCAGAGTGAAGTGTTTTGCTCCTGATACAGGTATTTTAGCAGTTCCATCACTGGTTAAAATTTGGGCTGGCGTTGACTGGTTTGAGCGAGAAGCCTTTGATTTATTTGGTATTATATTTGTTGGTCATCCAGATCTTCGCAGGATTTTAACGGATTATGGTTTTGTTGGTCATCCATTTAGAAAAGATTTCCCATTAATTGGTAATGTGGAAGTACGTTATGATGAAGAAAAGGGCAGGGTCGTTTACGAGCCAGTATCTATAGAGCCACGCGTGACCATACCAAAAACCATTCGTAAAGATGCACGATATGCAGAAAATCAGGAACAATTAGAGGAGGATAGTTAATGTCTGAGATTAAGAATTATACGATTAACTTCGGTCCTCAACATCCAGCAGCACATGGTGTGTTACGCTTGATATTAGAGATGGATGGCGAGGTAATCGTACATGCAGACCCGCATGTTGGTCTGTTACACCGCGGCACAGAAAAGCTGGCAGAAAGCAAACCTTTCAACCACAGTATTGGTTATATGGACAGACTGGATTATGTCTCAATGATGTGTAATGAACATGGTTATGTTAGGTCAATTGAAAAACTATTGAATATAGAGGCGCCAATAAGGGCTCAATATATTCGTACTATGTTTGATGAAATAACCCGCATATTAAACCACTTAATGTGGATTGGTACTCATGGACTGGATTTGGGTGCCATGACCCTGTTTTTATATGCTTTCCGTGAGCGTGAATACCTGATGGACTGTTATGAAGCAGTATCGGGTGCGCGTATGCATGCGACCTACTACCGTCCAGGTGGTGTTTACCGTGATTTACCTGACACCATGCCTAAACATGCAGAAAGTAAATGGACAAAAGGTAAAACTTTAAAAGAGCTTAACTCCTGGCGTGAAGGTTCATTGCTGGATTTTATCGAACACTTTACTGATTATTTTCCTGAGAGAGTTGCAGAATACAACACTCTGTTAACGGATAACCGTATTTGGAAACAGCGTACAGTAGGGATCGGTGTAGTTAGCCCTGAACGTGCCTTGCAGCTGGGCTTTACTGGCCCAATGTTACGGGGTTCTGGTATTGCTTGGGACTTACGCAAAAATCAGACTTATGCTGCTTATGATAAAGTTGATTTTGATGTGCCAATTGGCGTTAATGGTGATTGTTATGACCGTTATCTGATCCGTATGGAAGAAATGATTCAATCCAATAGAATTATCAAGCAGTGCGTCAAGTGGTTAAAAGAAAACCCAGGCCCTGTGATGCTGGATGATTACAAAGTTGTGCCTCCTACTCGTGATGCCATGAAAAACGACATGGAATCATTGATTCATCATTTTAAATTATTTACTGAAGGCTATACGGTACCAAAAGGTGAAGCGTATGCCCCAATAGAAGCACCGAAGGGTGAATTCGGCGTTTATTTAGTGGCTGATGATTCTAACAAACCTTTTAGAATGAAAATCAGAGCACCAGGTTTTGCCCATATTTCTGCCATGAATGAAATGGTTAAGGGTTCAATGTTAGCAGATGTTGTATCGGTCATCGGTACAATGGATATAGTATTCGGGGAGATTGATAGATAATGTATCAAGTAAATCCACAAGACAATGATAAAACCTTAGCCAATGAGTTATTAACGGCTGAGACAAAAACAATCATGGATAACTGGTTAAGTAAATATCCAATTGATCAAAGACGATCAGCACTGATTGGTTCTTTACATGCAGCCCAAGAGCAAAACCAGGGGTGGTTAAGCAGAGAAATCATGCAAGCTGTTGCTCAATATTTGGAGATTCCTGCCATATGGGTTTATGAAGCAGCTAGTTTTTACAGCATGTTCTTCACTGAGCCATGTGGTCAGCATAAGGTTGCTATTTGTACCAATATTTCCTGTATGCTCAATGGTGCTGAAGCCATTGTTGAACATGCTGAGAAAAATCTGGGCATCAAACTAGGTGAAACAACCGCTGATGGTCGTATTACACTTGTACGTGAAGAAGAGTGTGTAGCTGCCTGTGTTGGTGCTCCGGTGATGTTAATAGATGGTCACTATCATGAGGATCTAAGCACAGATAAGATTGATGAACTTTTGTCAAAATTAAAGGAGAAAGCATAATGACACAGATAGATATTGTCAATGTCAGCTTAAACCCTGATAAGGACCCCAGTTTAAAAGATTATTTAGCCAAAGGCGGTTATGCCGCATGGAAAAAAATTCTGGCTGAAAAAACCGATCAGGATGAAATCATTAATACTGTTAAAGCTTCGGTATTGCGTGGACGTGGTGGAGCAGGGTTTCCGACAGGACTAAAATGGAGCTTTATGCCGAAAAATGCCCCAGGGCAAAAATATGTGCTGTGTAATTCTGATGAGTCAGAACCAGGCACTTGCCATGATAGAGATATATTAAGATATAACCCACATGCAGTAATCGAAGGCATGGCCATTGGTGCTTATGCCATGGGTGCAACCGTTGGCTATAACTATTTGCGCGGCGAATTTCACCATGAACCTTTTGAAGCCTTTGAACAGGCACTTAAAGATGCATATGAAGCAGGATTATTAGGTAAAAATATCAATAATTCTGGTGTTGATTTTGACTGTTATGGAGTTATTGGAGCAGGTGCTTATATTTGTGGTGAAGAAACAGCATTAATGGAGTCTTTGGAAGGTAAAAAAGGCCAGCCAAGATACAAGCCACCATTTCCTGCCAATTTTGGCATATATGGTAAGCCAACGACTATTAATAATACCGAGTCATTTGCCTCCGTACCGTCGATTATGACTAAAGGTGCACAATGGTTCCTTGAGTTAGGTAAGCCCAATAATGGTGGTGTGAAATGTTTTTCCGTGTCTGGTCATGTAGCCAATCCAGGCAACTTCGAAATTCCTATGGGCACACCTTTTAAAGATTTATTGGAAATGGCAGGTGGCATGAAACCAGGTCGCAAATTAAAAGCGGTTATTCCTGGTGGTTCTTCAATGAAAGTATTGCCAGCAGATACTATGATGAGTCTGACCATGGATTATGACTCAATTGGGCAGGCTGGATCAGGACTGGGTTCTGGCGCAGTTATTGTTATGGATGATACCACTTGTATGGTTAAAGTTTGTCAGCGTTTATCACGATTTTATTACATGGAATCTTGTGGACAATGTACGCCATGTAGAGAAGGAACAGGTTGGATGTACCGCGTATTAACACGTATCCTTGATGGCAAAGCAACGATTGAAGATGTCAATATGTTGAAAACAGCAGCCGATCAGATTGAGGGACACACGATATGTGCTTTTGGTGAAGCAGCTGCCTGGCCAGTACAGGGTTTATTAGATAAATTTTGGGATGAGTTTGAATATTATGTTGAGCATAAACGTTCTATGGTTGAGGGAGTTGCGTAAATGACTGATCTTAAGAAAAAAGAGACGGTAATCATTCCTGATAACATGGTTCAGATTGAAATTGATGACAAATCAATGATTGTTCCCAAAGGATCAATGGTGATAGAAGCGGCCGATAATAATGGTATAGCTATCCCGCGGTTTTGTTACCACAAAAAATTATCAATAGCAGCCAATTGTCGAATGTGCATGGTTGATGTTGAAAAAGTGCCAAAACCTTTACCTGCCTGTGCCACACCAGTGATGCCAGGCATGAAAATTTATACAAAATCAAAAAGAGCCATTGATGCACAACGCAACGTCATGGAGTTTTTATTGATTAATCATCCACTTGATTGTCCGATTTGTGACCAGGGTGGTGAGTGTGAATTACAGGATGTATCGATGGGTTATGGACGAGGTATTTCTCGTTATGTAGATACAAAACGAGTGGCAACAGACGAAAATATTGGTTCATTGATTTCTACCGATATGACCCGTTGTATCACTTGTACACGCTGTGTTCGATTTTTAGATGAAATCACTGGTACAGATGAACTAGGTGGTATTGGTCGTGGTGATCGCACACAAATTGGTACTGCTGTTGGACGTTCAATTGATTCAGTGATGTCTGGTAATATCATTGATTTATGTCCAGTGGGTGCACTAACTAACAAGCCCTTTAAATTTAAAGCACGTGCTTGGGAACTGATGTCTGCTAATGGTATATCCATGCATGATGCGATTGGTTCAAACCTTTATTATCACACACATAAAGGTGAAATATTACGTACAGTGCCTAAAGACAACGAAGCATTAAATGAAGCGTGGATTTCGGACAGAGACAGGTTTGGTGTTTTGGGGCAAAATGCTGCTGATCGTGTACTGACTCCAATGATTAAAGAAGACGGAGAGTGGAAAACGGTTGATTGGGCTACAGCAATGGATGCAGCCGTGCGTAAACTACAAGCTAATGACAGTAAAAATACGGCTGTGTTGGCGGGTTCTCAATCCACTAATGAAGAATATTTCTTATTACACAAATTATTTAAATCTCTGGGCTGTGATAATATTGACTATCGCTTGGCACAAACTGATTTTAGTCAGCCACATAGATTACCTAGAGTAGATTTAAGTCTGGATGAAATAGGCAAGTCTGATCAGATCGTTTTAGTTGGTGCAAATGTAGGTCATGAGCAACCAATACTGGGTCATAGAATTAGACAGGCCTGGTTAAAAAATAAGGCTAAAGTTTCAGCATTTAATCCAAAACAGTATCAATTTAACTTTGAGATGTTTCATCATTTCGTGGCAAATCAAATTGATTGGGTTAAAGGTTTAGGCTCGTTAGCCCATTGTATTGCAGACTTGAGTAAAGATAAGTTGGATACAGACCTAGGTAGCTGGATTAAAGCACAGGCGACAGATGAAAACCTTAATAACTTGGCTAAAAAATTATTGGATAAAAACAATAATGTGTTGTTCATCATTGGTCAGATTTCAAATAAACACCCGCAAGCGGGCTTGATCAAAGCTTTAACAGCATGGTTATCCAACCATACTGCTGGTAGAGTTTATGAGATGGCAGCAGGTGCAAATAGTGTCGGTGCTGAGATTTGTGGTATGGGTGCACAAAACAATGTTAATGCCATTTTAAATTCAGATACTAAATCTTATGTGATTTATCAAGCTGAAAATGATGACTTTGATAATGCCTATTTAGCGCACACAGAATTGGATGATGCAGATTCGGTGATCTTGTTTAGTAGTTTTGCTGATGAAAATATGAAACAGGTTGCAGACGTGATATTGCCGATAGGTTTAGCCAGCGAAGTGGCCGGCTCATATTTTAATAACTTTGCACAAAACCAATCCTTTTCACCAGCTGCAAAATTACCAGGTGAGACAAAGCCTGGTTGGCGTATATTACGCGTGTTAGCTAATATGTTAAATGTTGATGGTTTTGATTATGAAAGCATTGATGAAATAGCAGGGGAAGTCAGTCACATAAAAATTCATCCTGGTCATATCAATCCAGATTGTAAAGTCAATACCATTGAATCATCAGGTTTGATATTGTTTACTGAAACAGCAATCTACGATGTGGATATGTTGACTAGGCGTTCACAGGCGTTACAAGATACTGTTCATGCTAGTTCGGATTGCTTGTCTGTAAACAGTATTGATGCAAAAAAATTAAAACTAGAAAATGCCATGTCAGTCTCTTTAAAACAGGATATTGATGGTGATTCAATGCAAGTTGAATTATTTGTTATCATTGATGATAAAGTTCCCGCTGGTTCGGTTTTGGTGCATAAGTGTATCGGTTTTAGATCTGATATTTTGAATGTGACAATAATAGCAGGAGAAAAATCATGATGGAGCAAATAATATTGGTTGTTTGGACATTGGTTAAAATTGTTGCCATTGTTTTACCATTGATTGTTGTAGTCGCTTATTTAACCTATGCAGAAAGACGGGTTATTGGTTTTATGCAAGGTCGGATGGGACCCAACCGTGTCGGTATATTTGGTTTTAAATTGTGGGGCTTGGGTCAACCATTTGCTGATACCTTCAAGTTATTACTTAAAGAAATTATTTTTCCTGCCAATGCCAATAAGTTTTTATTCTTAATGGCGCCAGTTATCACTTTAGCCACCGCATTTGCGGCTTGGGCAGTGGTTCCATTTAGTGATGGTTTAGTATTAGCGGATATTAATGCTGGTCTGGTCTATATATTAGCCATGACATCATTAGGTGTCTATGGGGTTATTATTGCTGGTTGGGCATCAAACTCCAAGTATGCCATACTGGGTGCATTGCGAAGTGCGGCGCAAATAGTATCTTATGAAATTGCCATGGGATTTGCCCTAGTAGGGGTTTTAATTGCAGCAGGTTCATTAAACCTCACTGAGATTGTTCATTCTCAATCTGGTGGTTTATTTAGTTGGTTTTTTATTCCTTTATTTCCTTTATTTGTTATTTACTTTATTTCAGGTGTAGCCGAAACAAATCGTGCACCATTTGATGTGGCAGAGGGTGAATCTGAAATTGTGGCTGGTTTCCATGTGGAATATTCAGGTGCGGCATTTGCCTTGTTTTTCCTGGGTGAATACGCCAATATGATCATGATTTCCGCTTTGACGGCCATCATGTTTATGGGTGGTTGGTACTCTCCAATCTCTGGTGAATCCTGGATTGCGCAGCCTAGTATATTATGGTTTTTTGTAAAAACAGGTTTCTTCCTGTTATTGTATTTATGGTTCAGAGCAACCTTTCCCCGGTATCGATATGATCAAATTATGCGCTTAGGTTGGAAGATATTTATTCCTATCACTATTGCATGGATTATGGTTGTTGCTGTTTTAAAAGTTTATCACATAGGACCATGGTTTAGTTGATATGAAAATTTTTAGATATCTTAATAGTTTAACCCTTAAAGAATTACTTAAGGGCATGATGGTAACTGGTAAATACTTCTTTAAAAGAAAATTTACCATTCGTTATCCTGAAGAAAAGACCCCTAAATCAGATCGTTTTAGAGGATTACATGCGCTGCGCCGTTATCCCAATGGTGAAGAACGCTGCATCGCTTGTAAATTGTGTGAAGCAGTTTGTCCTGCTTTAGCGATTACCATTGATTCGGAACAGCGGGAAGATGGCAGCAGACGCACAACTAAATATGAAATAGATTTATTTAAATGTATTTATTGTGGCTTTTGTGAAGAATCCTGCCCAGTTGATTCCATCGTGTTAACTGATATTCATGAGTTCCATTTTGAAAGTGAAGGTAAAAATGTCTTGAATAAAGAACAACTATTACAAATTGGTGATATGCGTGAAGCGGAAGTAGCACAAGCACGCCAAAATGATGCGGAGTATAGATAATGTTAGAATACCTTATGTCTGCTGAGTTTTATCAAATCATGTTATTTTGGGTGTACTCAACTATTTTGATTGGTGCGGCCTTGGCAGTAGTAACCATGCGTAACTCAATCTATTCAGCGCTATTTTTGATTCTTTGTTTTTTCAGTGCAGCAGCTTTATGGCTATTGTTGGAAGCAGAATTTTTAGCTCTGACTCTGGTTCTGGTTTATGTGGGTGCTGTGATGGTACTTTTCTTATTTGTTATCATGATGCTAGATGTCAAGATTAAGCCTAAATCTGGTATGAGCATGTATACCAAAGTGGGACTATTTGTGGCCTTGCTAATGGGTATAGAAATGATCATGTTATTGGGTAAAAAATTAGCCCATGTGTTACCTCAAGATGATTTGGTTAAACATGTCAAAGGACACAGTAATGTCAAGGAAGTAGCAGAGACACTCTACACCCAATATGTTTTACCATTCGAGTTAGCATCGGTTATCTTATTGGTAGCGATTGTGGCAGCTATTTTATTGACCTTGAGAAAACGTAAAGATTACAAACATGTCGATCCAGAAACTCAAGTACATGTGAAAGCCAAAGACAGAATGAGAGTTATAAAAATGGATGCAGAGAAAGGCAACTATATTGGAGGTGACCAATGAGTTTAATTCATTATTTAGTATTGGGTGGCGTATTATTCGTTATCAGTATTGCTGGTATTTTCATCAACCGCAGAAATGTTTTAATTCTATTGATGTCAATCGAATTAATGTTGTTGGCGGTTAACATTAACTTTATTGCTTTTTCAAGCTATTTGAATGACATTCAGGGGCAGATATTCGTATTCTTTATCCTGACTGTTGCAGCAGCTGAAGCAGCCATTGGTTTAGCCATTTTGGTAGTCATCTTCCGTCAGCGCAAATCGTTGGAAGTTGATAATCTTAATGAGTTAAAGGGGTAACAATAATGAGTATGCAAACATTATTAATTATTGCGTTATCTCCATTAGCTGGGGCAATAATTGCAGGTTTTCTTGGACGAAAGATTGGCAGAGTAGGATCACATGTAGTGACCATTGCTTCTGTTGCGCTCTCTTGTTTTCTATCTGTTCAGGTTTTATTGGGATTGATTAACGGTGAATTTGGCGCCTTTAATGAAAATGCCTATACCTGGATGGTGACAGGTGATGTGACTTTTAATATTGGTTTTATGATCGATTCATTGACCGCAATTATGATGTCAGTGGTGACTTTCGTATCATTGATGGTGCATATTTATACCATTGGTTATATGCATGATGATCCTGGTTATCAACGGTTCTTTGCTTATATCAGTTTATTTACCTTCTCTATGTTGATGCTAGTTATGTCTAATAACTTCTTACAACTATTCTTCGGTTGGGAAGCAGTGGGCTTGGTATCCTATTTGTTGATTGGTTTCTGGTTTAAAAAAGAATCGGCTATTTTTGCCAATATGAAAGCATTCCTGGTCAACCGTGTTGGAGATTTTGGTTTCCTTATCGGCATTGCCGCAGTGATGATGAGCTTTGGCACACTGGATTACGCTGAAGTCTTTGCGCAGTTACCCAACTTTGCAGATAGCACTATTACTATTTTCCCTGGTGTTGAATGGTCATTAATGACTTTTATCGCCATTGCGCTGTTTATTGGTGCCATGGGTAAATCAGCCCAAGCACCCTTGCATGTGTGGCTAGCGGATTCAATGGAAGGACCTACACCTATTTCGGCATTAATTCACGCAGCTACCATGGTTACCGCTGGTATCTTTATGGTCGCACGTATGTCACCAATATTTGAAATGTCAGATACAGCATTAAGTTTTGTTATGTTGATTGGTGCCTTCACGGCCTTCTTTATGGGCTTAATAGGTATTGTACAAAATGACATTAAACGGGTGATTGCTTATTCAACCTTGAGTCAATTGGGTTATATGACGGTTGCATTAGGTGTTTCGGCTTATTCGGCAGCTATATTCCATTTGATGACTCATGCATTCTTTAAGGCTTTATTATTTCTGGGGGCAGGCTCGGTTATTATTGCCATGCACCACAAGCAGGATATGTCCGAAATGGGTGGCCTGAAAAAATACATGCCAATTACTTTTATAACCATGTGGGTTGGTACCTTAGCTTTGATCGGAATGCCTGGTTTTTCAGGTTTCTTCTCAAAAGATATCATCATTGAAGCAACTAAAGAGTCACACCGTTGGGGTTCATCAGTGGCTTATGTAGCTGTATTATTGGGTGTATTCATAACAGCCTTATATAGTTTTAGACTCATCTATCTGACCTTCCATGGTAAGGAAAAAATGGATAACCACACAAAAGATCATTTAAAAGAATCACCTTGGGTAGTCACTTTGCCTTTGGTGCTTTTAGCTATTCCCTCTGTCTTCATCGGCTGGTTTACTATTGAACCATTATTATTCGGTGACTTCTTAAAAGATGCTATTCATGTCAACCCTGCAAATGATGTGGTTGCACATATTGGTGAGTATGATTTCCATGGGGTGGCCAGTTTTGTCTTGCACGGCATGACTCAACCTCCTTTCTTCCTAGCATTGGCTGGTTTTGCCTTGGCAACCTATGTTTATACTAAGAAGATATCAGTCGCGGTACAAGCTAAAAAGACATTTGCACCCATATACAATATATTAATGAATAAATATGGTTTTGATTCATTCAATCAGAAATACATTGCTGGTGGTCTGGTTAAATTGGGTAATTTGTTGTGGAAGTGGAGTGACAGTAAATTAATAGATGGTTTGGTGGTCAATGGCTCGGCCAAATTAGTCAATAAAGTCTCTAAAGCAATGCGAGGCTTGCAAACAGGTTATATCTATCACTATGCGTTAGTCATGGCAGTAGCGGTAATATTCTTTATAGGAACTTATGTATTATGAATGACTTATCCTTATTAAGTTTGCTCATTTGGGTGCCAATAGTAGCGGCCTTTGGCATACTGGCTTTAGGTCCACAAAGAGCGGGCATGGCAAAAATGTTTGCATTAATTACTGCGGTAATAACCTTATTGTTAAGTATTCCATTGTGGCAAAATTTTGATAGCGGTACAGCTGCTATGCAGTTTGTTGAGAATATTGCCTGGATTCCTGCATTAAACATCAATTATCATTTAGGTGTGGATGGGATAGCTATGCCACTGGTGGCACTGACTACATTCATAACTGTTTTAACGGTATTATCAGCCTGGAAATCAATCACAAAAAATGTCCACCAGTTTATGGCAGCATTCTTGATGTTAGAAGCGATGATGATTGGCGTTTTTTGTGCTCAGGATGCCATGTTGTTTTATGTTTTCTTTGAGGCGATGCTGATTCCAATGTTTTTGATCATTGGTATCTGGGGTGGTCCAAACAGGGTATATGCAACCATTAAATTCTTTATATACACCTTCTTCGGATCAGTGTTTATGTTAATTGCATTGATCTATCTGTATATGAAAGGTGGTAGTTTTGCTATAGCAGATATGGCTCAATTATCATTAAGTATGATAGAGCAAACCTGGATATTCTTTGCTTTCTTATTAGCGTTTGCAGTTAAAATCCCAATGTTCCCTGTACATACATGGTTACCTGATGCTCACGTTGAAGCACCTACAGCGGGTTCGGTAGTATTGGCAGCAATTATGTTGAAGATTGGTGGTTATGGATTTATTAGATTCTCTTTACCTATTACTCCTGATGCCAGTGGAGAATTAGCCGGCTTTATCATTGCCTTATCTTTGATAGCTATTGTGTATATTGGCTTAATTGCCATGGTACAGAAAGACATGAAAAAGTTGATTGCCTATTCATCTATTTCACATATGGGTTTTGTGACACTGGGAATATTTATTGCCTTTGCATTGGTAGCAAAAAATGCTGATAGTAATATGGCATTGGAAGGTGCAATGGTACAAATGGTATCACATGGCTTTATTTCAGCGGCATTGTTCTTATGTGTGGGTGTGTTGTATGACCGTATGCATACACGTATGATTAGGGACTATGGTGGTGTGATTAATACCATGCCATTATTTGGTGCGTTCTTTGTGTTCTTCGCTATGAGTAATGCTGGTCTTCCTGGTACTTCTGGTTTTGTTGGTGAATTTATGATTATCCTCAGTAGTTTCCAGGCCAATTTCTGGTTTGCATTCTTAGCGGCATTGACCTTGATATTTGGTGCGGCCTATTCATTATGGATGGTTAAACGTGTGATATTTGGCGAAGTGAAGAGTGAAGCTGTCTCACAACTGACAGATATTACAAAACGTGAATCATTTATTTTGGCAGTTTTGGCGATTGCTGTATTATTTTTAGGAATTTATCCTGAACCCCTGATTGATGTTATGCGTGTTTCTGTAGAACATTTAATTGAACAAATTTCCGTAACAAAGGTTTAAGCTATGTTTGGTTGGTCTGAATTATCACCGGTATTACCTGAATTAATTATTTTGGCTACAGCGTGTACTGTACTTATATTAGGTCTTTTTTCAAAATCTGAAAAAGGCGGTTTATTGGTTTTAACCTCAATTGTCGGGGTCATATTTGCAGCCATTGCTACAGCAAAAAGCCACATGGGTGGTCAGGAACTGGTTAAACAAATACTGTTTAATGGTAACTTTGTACGTGATTATATGGGAGATATACTCAAAATTGCAGTGTATTTCATCATGCTATTTGTTTTTATCTATTCGAAACAATATTTACGCAATAAATCTATTTTCAAGGGCGAATTTTATGCCTTAATGCTATTTGGTGTATTGGGTATCATGATGATGATATCAGGCTACAACTATATTACTTTGTATTTAGGTCTGGAGCTATTGGCTTTAAGTTCTTATGCTTTGGTTGCTTATGATAGAGATAATGCTCAATCTAATGAATCAGCGATGAAATACTTTATCCTGGGGGCAATTGCTTCAGGTATGTTGTTATACGGTATGTCGATGATTTATGGCGCAACGGGTACTTTACAGATTAATGAAATTTCATCGGCTATAGCACAGACCCAGGATTCAATGCTGGTTGTGTTTGGTTTAGTCTTTATTATGGTTGGTGTTGCTTTTAAACTGGGCGCAGCTCCTTTTCATATGTGGGTTCCTGATGTTTATCAGGGGGCACCGACAGCCACTACATTGTTTATATCCTCAGCTCCAAAAATTGCCGCTTTTGCATTTGCAATCAGAATATTAGCACAAAGCTTAGATGGTATATTCGATCATTGGCAACATATTGTGGCAGTTTTGGCCTTGTTATCTATCATTATCGGCAACCTCTTTGCCTTACAGCAGGACAATATTAAGCGTCTATTTGCTTATTCAACCATCTCTCATATTGGTTTTATGTTATTGGGCTTTTTAGGTGGTTCAGAAGGCTATTCTGCATCAATGTTTTACATCATCACCTATGCATTAATGAGTGTCGCAGGATTCGGTATGATAATTGTGCTTTCCTGCAAAGGTTTTGAAGCAGAAAACATTTCAGATTTTAAAGGTCTTAATCAACGTAATGGTTGGTTTGCTTTTATGATGTTACTTATTATTGCCTCTATGGCTGGTTTTCCACCATTGGTAGGGTTCTTCTCAAAACTATATGTCTTGAAAGCAGTAGTGGATCAGGGTTTCTACGTATTGGCTGGTATTGCCGTGGTATTTGCGGTGATAGGTTCATTTTATTATCTAAAAATTATTAAGGTCATGTATTTTGATGAGTCAGAAAGCGATCAGGAAATAACTGCAGGATTTGATGTAAAATCAATACTCAGTTTTAATGCTTTATTACAATTGGCTTTATTACTATTTATACCATCAATATTAAGCTATTGTATTAAGGCAATTGAGATGCTATAGATTTTATATACGGATGTTTAATTTAAAAGAAAAAACCCTAATTATATTAGGGTTTTTTCTTTTAAATAATAATAGTGCTAGATTAATCTTTTTGGGTTAGATGACGGTACAGTTATTAGTCTCATTTAATCCTTTCAACTTTTTCTAAACCTAACTCCTATGGATAAAAACCCCTATTTATAGAAGTTTTCCTACAAGCCTATAGCAAAATTCCTACAAATACAGCGTAGATTTCCTCTAGACAAGCAGATTATATTTGGCATAATTGTAAAACTTTAGAT
>JAESTH010000035.1 GCA_016763695.1 Alcanivoracaceae bacterium | reverse complement strand
TTTCATGAGTTGCGTATTTTATAAGCATACTATATAAATAGAAACCCATATGTAAAAAAATTATGAATAAAGTGTTTTTTTTTAAAAATTAAATAGAATTTATTTTATTTTGTGCTATAGTTCGCATCCTGATTGTGAGGCGCAAATCACACAGTCTAAATCTTGGAGAGGTGGCAGAGCGGCTGAATGCACTGGTCTTGAAAACCAGCAAGGATTAATAGTCCTTCGTGGGTTCAAATCCCACCCTCTCCGCCAAGATTTAGCTCTACCAAGGCGACCGACAAAACCAAACAAATCTATACATACCAACACATAAAAACATCTTTGTTTTTTAATAGCACATTAAAGCATATTGTTGTCCAACAAATAAGAAGGTAAGATTTTACGTGTATATCATTAATAAAAAACTTATCAATTATGACTATCTGCAGGATGATTAACTCCATCATAAGTTGGAATATTCTCCAATTCGAAAGGATTAACCCCTTCGAGACAGCAACATTAAAGCCATATTGACTTGGGTTAGATCTTCGTTGATGATGAGTATATATACCGCAGATAGAACAGAAAAAATGCTTTGCTGTCATGGTATTAAATTGATTCAGGCTTAATTTATCCTCACCTTTGGTAATTTTGATGCCATCCAATGCAACCGATGCCACTATTGCTCCACGTCTTCTACACATGGAACAATCACATCTACGCGGGTCGTCTAAACCATTGGGCAATGTTAATTCAAATTGTACAGCTCCACAATGGCAGGTGGCTTTATGAATGGCTTGAATATCTATCATTTTTCATACAAGCCCATCATAACTTTCTCAGGAGTCATTGGTGAGTGAAATTTTAATTTATAATTAGGATTAAAGGCCTTAATCGCATTTTGAATGGCAAAATACACCCCTATTCCATACATTAATGGCGGCTCACCCACGGCTTTGGATTTAAAGATGGCCAAATCATGACCTTCTGTTTCTAAAGCTTCTATATTTATATCCTCGGCAATAGAAAACACATCAGGAATTTTATAGGTTGATAAAGTGTTTGATAACAAACGACCTTCATCATTGTAGGCAACCTCTTCCATTGTCATCCAGCCAATCCCTTGAGCCAGAGCACCTTCAACCTGTCCTAAATCCACCCCAATATTCATACTTTTACCAAAATCATGCACTATATCGATACTATCAATTTTATAAGTACCTCTTAGACAGTCCACTGTGGTGGTTATTAGGGCTATACCGTATACATGGTAGGCAAAAGGGTGGCCTTTTTCTTTGCTTTTATCAAATTTAATAGTCGGTGTCGCATAGTGTCCATTTTCTGTTAAACACACTCTTTGCCAGAATGCTTTAAACACCAGCTCTTTCCAATCTAAATCAGATTTGACCTGATTAACAACAACCCAACCATCTTTTAACTCTATGGTATCAACACCAGCTACCAGTACATCGGCGGCTACATGTTTTAAACGTTCCACTAGTGCGTTGCAGGCTTTTAGCAGCGCCTTACCATTTAAATCAGCGGTAGCACTTGCCGCTGATGGTGAAGTATTGGCTACTCGTGTGGTATTGGTTGTTTCCAGTTTTATTAAATCGGGATCAATAGAAAATGTCTGAGCTGCCACCTGCAACATCTTAGTATTGACACTTTGACCCATTTCCACAGCGCCTGTGCTAATGCCCACACTACCATCTTGATAGATATGTACCAGTGCTCTGGCATGGTTCATTGGCGTGTTGGTAAATGAAATTCCAAAACAGATGGGCATCATTGCCATGCCCTTTTTAGTCTCTATATTATAATCATTAAATACATTAACAAAATCTTGTATGCTTTTGATATTTATATTGCCTTGCAATTGATCCCATGTATCTTTAGCTTTTACTTGCTGCGCTATTTGACCATATGAAAATGTATCATTATCCTGCAGCAAATTGGCATGCTGGATATGCCATGCAGGGATATTTAGATGGTTAGCAGCTTTAGCAATTGCTGACTCAATGACATACATGCCCTGTGGGCCTCCAAAGCCTCGAAAGGCGGTATTTGGTGGCAAATTGGTTTTGCAGCTATGCACGGTGGTTTTTACATTGGGAATAAAATAGCTGTTGGTGGCATGAAACAGGGTACGCTCAGCTATGGCTGGCGATAAATCTGCGGCGGCCCCCGAATTTTGTAAAAATTCAATTTCCAATGCCATGATTTTATAGTTCTCATCCAGACCTATTTTAAATTGACTCTCATAGGGATGTCGCTTACCTGTCATCTTTAAATCATCATGCCTATCAAGGATCAATTTAACTGGTCGGTTCAGGTGGTTACATGCCAATGCCACCATAACTGCCCATGGTGTTGCCTGGTCTTCTTTACCTCCGAAGCCACCACCTAAACGAGTCACATCGACCTCTATCTTATGCATTGCTAGCCCCAGTACTCTGGCAGCAATTCTCTGCACAACTGTTGGCCCCTGGGTTGAACTCATGATTTTTATGCAACCATTTTCCATTTTTTCAGCATAGGCACCTTGGGTCTCAAGGTATAAATGTTCTTGACCATTTGAAAAGGTTTCATCCTCATAAACATACTTACAGTTGGCGAAAGAAGCGCTTACATCACCAAGATAGAAAGACCGTGCATCATTGATAAATTGCCCCTGTTGTTTTGCTTGTTTGGCAGAAGTAATCACGGGTAACATGCAAAATGTAACTTTAATAAGCTTTCTAGCTTGTTTGGCAATGAATTCAGTCTCAGCAATAATAACAGCCAATGGCTGCCCCTGAAAATGTATTTCATTTTCTGCCAGTAATGGCTCGTCAAGCAATATCCCACCTATTTCATTTTCACCAGGAATATCACTGGCCAACAATATTTTCTCCACTCCTGGAAATTGTTTTGCCCGTGAAATATCAATTTTCAAATCTTTAGCATGGCCTATTTCAGATGCCAAAACAGCAGCATGTAAAGTATGTTGTTTGGTTAAGATATCATCAATAAACAGTGATTCTCCACGCACATGACCATTTGCATCTATATTTTTCATGAAGCCTCTCCTACTATTGTTACCACCTCTTCAAATATTATTTGTTCAGGAAAAAGTTTAATAAAATGCGCTTTCAGCAATTGATTGGCTAACAGCCTTTTATATTCAGCAGTACCACGAACATCTGAAATAGGAGATATCTCTTGATTCATTATTTCTATGGCTTGTAATAATGTAGCACTATTAATTTCTTTATCTTTTAGAAATTGACAGGTATTTACTAAGTATTTTGGGATAGCTGCTACACCCCCCACCGATAAATCAATATTTGTTATACGATTATCCTCATATTTGATAAGAATAGCAGAATTGACGGTGGCTATATCCAGGTGCTTTCTTTTTGAGACTTTTTCAAAGTGAAAATAGCTATTTTCATTTGGCAAGCTGAAAGTTATTTTTGCTATTGATTCATCTTTTTTTATATCAATTTTTTTATAATCTAAGAAGAAATCTTTTAAGGCCACAGTCCTACTGTTGTCACCCTGCGCAATCAATAATTGAGCATCTAATGCCAATAGAAAAATACTCATGTCGCCAATGGGTGAAGCATTGACAAAATTACCTCCTATGGTTGCCATATTACGTATGGCTTCTGATGAGAGTAATCTCAAATATTCTCTTAAATGAGGGATTCGCTGATTTAACTCTTCGCTGTCAAATAAATCTGAGACTTTTGCAATTCCAGATATTGAACATTCATTATCTTCGATAGCAACTGTTTGTGACTGTTCTTGTAATATATAACGGAGATTAGTTGCCTGTAATAAGGTATCAGCCTGTTGCACGTATAAATCCGTGCCACCAGCTATGATTTCCTGACCAGAAACCACATAAGGTATCTGATCTAATGATTTTAGCTGTTCAAAAATATCAGCAAAATAAGCAGGAATAAAACCGTGTTGAATCAATTGCTTTAAGGTCAATTTTTTACCTTCATTTTTTGACTCAGCAACCACTTTTTTAGCTGCATTAATAATAGCTACATAACCAGTACATCGGCAAATATTACCACTGATGGCATCTAACATTTGTTCTTCTGTTTTGCTATCAGCATTTAAACAATAGTTTATCATAGCCACCACAAACCCAGGGGTGCAAAACCCACACTGACTTGCATAATTATCTTTTAAATATTGTTGTACCTGATTGAGTTTATTAGCAATATTTAAACCCTCAACCGTAACAATATGTTTTCCATGTGCATTAGCCAAAGGGGAGATGCAAGAAGTAATGGTTTGATAGGATACACTTTTTTTATCTCTGCACAATTGCCCTACCAGGACAGTGCAGGCACCACAATCTCCTTCTCTACAAACTATTTTTGTGCCTTTTAGGTTTCTGTTTTCACGAATAAAATCCACCAGGGTCATGGATTTATTCGCATCCGTTGTTATTTTTTTATTATTTAGGATAAATTCAATCATATCTGTATTTTAATTGATTTAATTGAATTATCCACAGATTACATTCAATACACAGATTTTTATCCCAAATCCTTATGCTTCAATGTCTCTACACTCACGTTCATTCCCGCACAAGTAACAATCTATTAATAAATAACTAGATTTGGCGAAAACAATCAGCAATATCGGTGAGATTACCGCCTTCGCGGTAATGATCACAGGAACATTAATTATCAATTAATTTAAGTATAAACCCATATTCCTCAGCCGTTTCCTTGTATCTTTGGTAACGACCAGAAGCACCTCCGTGACCTGCATCCATATTGGTGCGCATGATTAATAAATTATCGTTGGTCTTCATTTCTCGTAATTTAGCGACCCATTTGGCCGGCTCCCAGTATTGAACTTGTGAATCGTGTAAACCTGTAGTGACTAACATATTGGGATAATCCTGTTTGCTGACATTATCATAAGGTGAATATGACAACATATAATCATAATATTTTTTATCCTTGGGATTACCCCACTCATCAAATTCTCCTGTGGTTAATGGAATATCTTCATCAAGCATGGTGGATATCACATCAACAAAAGGCACGGCAGCAATCACCCCTTTATATAACATACCATCCATATTAACTATTGCCCCCATTAACAAGCCCCCCGCAGAACCTCCCATAGCAAATACTTGGGCTTTATCTCCATAACCCTGTTTGACCAAGCCTTTTGTGACATCAATAAAATCAGTGAAAGTATTTTTCTTTTTGAGTAATTTTCCATCCTCATACCAACTACGACCATTGGCCTGTGAACCCCGAATATGAGCAATAGCAAAAATAAAACCTCTATCCAAAAGTGAAATCCTCGAGTAAGAAAATGTTGGATCAACCGAACTCCCATATGAGCCATAACCATAAATAAGCAATGGTCGCAAACCCAAAGGAACATTTGATTGCTTATAGACTAATGACACGGGAACCTGTACCCCGTCTCTGGCCTTGAGCGTCAGACGTTGACTCTTATAATTTTTAGATTCATAAGTACCAATCACTTCATCCTCTTTCATTAGTTTTTGTTGACCACTTTTCATATCATAATCATAAACACTGAAAGGAGATGTCATTGAGGAATATTCATAACGAAGTATATCTGTATTTTGCTGCGGATTAAATCCTAACCACATGGTATAGGCATTTTCTGCGGATTTAATGATTGAACTCTTTTTACTGACAAGGTTATAAAGATTGATATGACGGATGCCCGCACTGCGCTGCTCAATCGCTAAATAGTTTTTAAATGCCTGAACATCGTATAATAAAGCATTTTCATCATGTGCTATCACTTCTTGCCATTGCTTTTTATCATGTGAATGAGCTAAATCTGTTTTCATTATTCTAAAATTTTTGGCTTGCCAGTTAGTCAATATATAAAATTCATCATCAAGTTCCTCAATAGAATATTCATGATCTGGCTCTCTTGGTAAAAATGACCGGAACTCACCACTGGGATTACTGGCATCCAATATACAGACTTCAGAACTGGTGGTACTGCCAATATTTATAATGACGTATTTTTTTGAAGTACTGGCATGAATTGAAATATAAAAAGTATTGTCTTTTTCTTCATAAACCAGAGCATCTTCTTGAGAACTGCCCAACTCATGTCTATAAATTCGATAGGGTAATAAGGTCACTGGATGTTTTTTGGTATAGAAGAATGTTTTATTGTCTAAAGCCCAAACAATTTCCCCAGTGGTCTCTTCAATCACATCTGCATACATTTCCCCTGTTGTCAGATTTTTAAAATGTAAGGAATATTTTCTGCGTCCTGTGGTATCTTCTGAAAACCCTAAAACTTTGTGGTTTGGAGAAATTGCCTGAAAATTTGATTGAAAATAACTCATATCCTTGGCCCTATCGTTCATATCAACCATTATTTCTTCCTTGGCCGACAAGTCACCTTTTTTTCTGGCATAAATTCGGTATTCAGTGTTGTTGGCAAATCGGGAATAATACCAATAATCATCAATTTGTGATGGTACTGTTTGTTCTTTGGTTGGTAATCTGGCAACTATTTCATTATAAAGCCTATCAATCAATGGCTTTTGTTCAGTTAAAATATGATCTGTATAACTATTTTCCTGCTCAAGATAGGCAATGACTTCTGGGTTTTTCCTGTCATCATCGCGTAACCACTGATAATTATCAATCCTGACATCATCATGTTGTATGTGTTTATAAATATCTTTTTTGGCCTTTGGGGCTTGGGAAATTATATTATTGGTTTTATTCATTGGTGAAGAACTCATATAAGTTTGTGCATTGGCTTGAATGGTTAAAAATAGGATGATATATTTATACATTAATAATCTCGATAATAGACAGTGGTTTCAGGTACAATAGCGTTTAATCTAGGCGACAAATTATACAAAAAATGAAAACAAATATCATAATTATCTGCATATTCATGGCTATTAGCCTTTCTTCCGTTGCTGAGGTAAGCATAATTCACAATGTGCAGGGCAACACAATCAATCAAGACAAGCAGATTACCTTTAGTGCTCTCGCATTTGATAATGGTAAAGTACTGTCTATTGGCAGCAAAGATAAGCTGTTAGTAAATTATCCGGATGCGTTGTTGATAGATGGTCAGGGCCATGCAATGTTACCTGGTTTACATGATGCACATGGACATGTATTGGGTTTGGCCAATTTAAAAAATGAAATTGATTTAATGGGTGTAACAACGATTGAAGAGTCATTGAAAATTATTCAACAGTTTATTGATGAACATCCACAAAATAATTGGATTTTAGGACGCGGCTGGAATCAGGTTCTATGGGAAAATAAAAAATTCCCCAGTTATAAAGACCTGGACAAACTCAAGACTAATAAACCCATTTGGTTAAGAAGGGTCGATGGCCATGCTGGCTGGGCCAACTCTAAAGCCATGGAAATAGCCAAAAGCAATAAACACCTAAAGGACATGCCTGGTGGAGAAATAATCATTGATGAACAGGGTATCCAAAGTGGCATATTCATCGATAATGCCATGAATATTATTCAGAGTCACATCAGCAGAGAACAACTAACAAAAACCGATGAACTCATCTATAAAACCTTAAACTATCTAGCCTCAATAGGCATTACATCGGTGGACGATGCTGGTATCGATTGGCCTACCTATGATTCCTACAAGAAGTTGAGTGCCGAACACAGACTACCCATTAGAATTAATGCTATGTTGGCATCAGGTTCTCAAGTATTAGATAAGATGTTAAGTGATGGTATTCACAAAGATGATTTCTTACAAATTCAGACCATCAAATATGTGGCAGATGGAGCACTTGGTTCCAGAGGGGCTGCAATGATTGCACCGTATAACGACAGAACAGATACATCAGGAAAACAGGTACAGTCACAAGGATTTATCCAAAAACATATTTTTGACAATGCCGAAAATGGCTGGCAAGCCGCCATTCATGCCATTGGCGACAATGCCAATAGAATTTCTATAGAAATTTTGGCTGATGAAAAAGCCAATACAAAAATACTGAGACACCGTATAGAACATGCTCAAATTGTAGATTTCGCTGACTTGGCTAAGTTCAAACAATACAATATTATTGCCTCCATGCAACCCACACACGCCACCTCAGATATGAACATGGCTGAAGACAGAGTAGGTAGGGAAAGGTTAAGAGGTGCATACGCCTGGCAAACGCTTATAAAAAAGGGAGTCATCATAGCATCAGGTTCTGATTTTCCTGTTGAACTAGCTAATCCATTTTACGGGCTTCATGCTGCCATCACTCGCCAAGATAGAAATAACCAGCCAGAAAATGGTTGGATAGCGATTGAGAAGATGACAGTCAAACAGGCACTTGCATCTTTTACTATTAATGCCGCCTATGCAAATCACAGAGAAAACTCAATAGGCAGTCTGGAGTCTGGAAAATGGGCTGATTTCATTCTAGTTAATCAAAATATTTTCGAAACCCCTCCTCAAAATATCTGGCAGACTCAAGTCATACAAACCTGGGTGGCAGGGCAAAAAATATTTGATAAGGCCATTAATAGTAAATAAATACTTTATGAAATCAATTTCTACAAAAACATTATTACTTATCCTTACTCTGGCTATTAGTTTTTCCACTTTTTCTAGAGTTTCAATAATTTACAATATAAAAGGACATACCATCAATCAGTATGAGCTAACAACATTTAGTTCCATAGCTTTTGAATATGGCAGAGTATTGAAAATCAGCTCGAAAGATGATTTATTGGAACTATATCCTGATGCAGAACGCATAGATGGCAAGGGGCAAGCAATGTTACCTGGATTGCACGACTCATACACAAATATGATGCAGTCTGTATTTATGATTACTCAAGTAGATTTGAGAGAAGCAAAATCTATTGATGAAGCACTCAAAAAGATACAAAACTTCATTGACAAACACCCAAAAGCCAAGTGGATACAAGGTTATGGATGGGATCATCAAAAATGGCCAAATCAGCAATTACCAACATATTTGGATCTTGACAAACTCAAGACAAATAAACCCATATGGCTAAAAGCTTATAATAAAAAAATGGGCTGGGCAAACTCAAAAGCAATGAAAATTGCCAGAGCCGCAAAATACAGATCAAACCCTCGTGGAGGCAGCGTTATTTTTGATAGAAATGGCAAGCACACAGGCATATATATTGATCATGCCTTAAATATTATCAGCCCTCATATTCCCGATATATCACCCGACGAAAAATATAATATTTTAACCAAAAACCTAGCCAAACTCAGTTCTTTAGGAATCACGGGGCTAAATGATACGGGAGCTGATTACAGGACATCCGTCATATATAAAGCATTGGCAAGTAATGACAAACTACCAATTAGAGTCAATGCCATTATTTCTTCTTCAGAAAAAAAGCTCAAGTATATTCTGGCAAAAGGGCCTTATCATGAAGAAAACCAGTTTTTGCATATTCATGCCCTGAAATATTATATTGATGGAGAGCTTAACACATACGATGCAGCTATGTTTCAACCCTATTTAGATAGGAAAAGCTCATCAGGAAAAATAAGGCAACCCCAGCACTTTTTACAGGAAAATATTTATAAAAACGCAAGAAAAGGCTGGCAAGTTTCAATACATGCCGTTGGTGATAAGGCCAACAATATTGCCTTGGAGGTTTTATCTGATGAAAAAGCAAAAACAGTCGAATTAAGACATCGAATAGAAAGAGCAACAATTATTCAGTTAAAAGACTTTGAAAAATTTAAAGATAGTCATTTAATTGTATCTATCCAGCCAAACAAGGCTATTGCAGAAATACCATTATATAAAAAAAGGATTGGTAAACAACGCCTAAGGGGCACCCATGCATGGCAGAGTTTGATAAAAAATAGTGCAACGGTCATTTCAGGTTCTGACTTTCCTCAATTACCTGCCAATCCATTTTATGGTATTCATGCTGCCGTGAATAGACAAACAAGAAATAATAACCCTAAACCCAGTTGGACATCAGCTGAAAAAATGACAGTAGCCCAAGCGTTGGCTACTTATACCATTAATGCAGCTTATGCAAATAGGCAGGAACAGTCTTTAGGTGGTTTAGAAACAGGCAAGTGGGCAGATTTTATTTTATTGGATCAGGATATTTTCGATATTGACCCCGGCCAAATATGGAAAACCAAGGTCTTACAAACTTGGGTAGCGGGTAAAAAAATCTATGATTTAAAAGTGCTTCAGGAGAAAAACAAAATATTCTCAGACTCCCTTGAAAAACGCTAGTTCATACTTATATTAGGACTGTTGATTGCCGTAAGGGATCAACAACATACTGGCCTAGACTCATAAGAGTTAGGTATACAATGAATTATATTGCTTTAAAAGGAGAATATATTATGAACTTAGATTTAAGCCCTTTATTTCGTACTTCTGTTGGATTTGATCGCCTTGCACAAATGATGAATCAAGCACACAGAATAGACCAAAACAACGCATCTTACCCTCCATATAATATTGAGACATTAGATGAAAACAAATACCAAATCACATTAGCACTTGCTGGTTTTACCCAAAATGATGTTGAAATCACCAGCGAACAAAACACCTTGGTTGTTCGTGGTAAAGTAAACAATGATGTTGAACGTAAATACTTACATCGTGGTATTGCTACCCGTTCCTTTGAGAGAAAATTCCAGTTGGCAGACCATGTAAAGGTAACAACAGCCGCAATGGAAAATGGATTGTTACATATACAATTAATGAAGGAAATTCCAGAAACAATGAAACCAAGAACCATTGAAATCAACAGCAATGTGAATGCCATTGATGACAAACCAAAAATCGTCAAAAACAATGTTGCTTAACAATATATAAGATGACAAGTCAATGGAAAGAGCTCACGATAGTGAGCTTTTTTTATAATTCAAATTCAGCGCTGACGGGTAAATGATCACTGGCAATTTTAGCTACTTTCTTCTTATAAAGGCAGACTTTTAAGGATTTTATTTTACCTTTATAATAAATCCTATCCAGACCACCTCTGGGTGCAAAAGATGGAAATGTTTTCATAGCAACTTCACCCTTTCCTGTGGTTTTATCTGTAGCACACAAAAAACCCATACCCTCAACAAATAAAGCCCGAAGCAAGGAACGCCAGTCATTGAAGTCACCCGCAACAATACAGGGCATTTTGGCATCTAATTTTTTATATTCTGAGGAATGAAATAAAATACCCGCCTGTTTCTGTCTTTCTTTAGCCGATAAGCCCAAATGTAAATTAAACACATCAAACTCCTTATGTTTGTTTTTATTTTCTATAGACAACGTTGTGTGCTGGCAACCTCTTCTTTTTTTGTTATCGATGGTCAGGTTAATATTTCTCTCTCTGACAATAGGAAAGCGACTCAATGTTGCATTGCCATAATAGCCTTTTCGCAAAGAAACATTATGGCCCAAAGCATAATATGGATAACCACAAGCTTGCGATATTTCTTTGGCTAAATTGAGCTCACGAGAACGCGGAACTCCTTCATCAACCTCCTGCAATAAAACAATGTCTGCATCTATATCGTTGAGAATATCTATTATTCGTTGTGGTCGAAAACGCCGATCTAAGCCAATGGCTCGGTGTATGTTATAGGTGGTGATTTTAATTTTCATTATGAACCATATTTTTTGCAACAATATGGGTCGGCTTTCCATCAATACTCCACTGATTTTTCTCTTGCCAATATGATTCAATGCCTTTCTCACCTTTTCTTTGTGCAGATTTAAGCAATTGCTCTCGTTGATGTTTATAGTCCAATATAGGTACCGCCATTCCGCACGAAATTTGTACTAACTCAATTTCCAGAACAAATACCTGCCTGGCCCCTATATAGTCATCAAACAGGCCATATAGGTGCCTCCATTCATCATTGCCTTTATGTACTACTTTTGCCTTTCCGTATAAGCGCAGTATCATAGGGTTACCCACAAACGCTGTAAACATCAATGTCATCCTTGGCAAACTCTGGATGTGAGCTGAGGTTTCATTACCACTGCCAGTTAAATTTAACCACACAACTTGTTTTTTATTAACAACCTTAAGAGTATCTAATCCTTTTGGCGAAATATTAACTTTTCCATCAACATCAGCAGTACCAACAAAAAACATCTGTTGTTGCTGAATGAAATCAATAAGTTTTTCTGAAAGATGTAAGTATTTTTGTCCCATAGCAGGGTAATTATCTCAATGTCTGAAAACTATTTGACTATACACCCATACTGGTTAAAATCAAGTTTCAGATAATATATTTAAAAAGCAACAATAATAATGGCGAATTCAATTCAACATAAAATTAGAAGTTTTGTTATGCGAGCGGGCAAATTAACCAATGGTCAGAAGCGTGCATTAGATGAGCTATTAGCCCAATTCCTACTGGATGAAACAAAAACCTTTAACCAGCAAACCTCTTTTAAAAACAATAATCCCCTTTATCTGGATATAGGGTTTGGAAATGGTGAATCGCTTATTCACATAGCAAAAATGCATCCAGAAATTAATTTTATTGGTATGGAGGTTCATGCCCCAGGTGTCGGCCATCTTTTATTGAATATTGAAAAATATCAATTAACAAATATAAAGATTTATCAATTTGATGGTGTTGAAGTGCTCAAAGACTGTTTTACAGAAAATATTATTGATGCCATACATATCTATTTCCCTGACCCATGGCACAAAAAAAGGCACCACAAAAGGCGCTTAATTCAGACTGAATTTATTCAACTGATATCAGCAAAATTAAAAAACCAGGCCAGACTCCACATTGCTACTGACTGGCAGGAATATGCATTACACATACAAGAAGTTTTTGCGCGGTTTTCTCAATATCAAAATATTGAAAAAAATAATGGCTTCACCCAGAGACCAGCCTGGCGTCCTATTACAAAATTTGAACGCAGAGGCATCAATCTTGGACATGATAGCTATGATTTGGTCTATCACCTTATTAAATAACACATTATATAAATTAATTTATGGAAATAGCAGCATTAGAATTAAACAATGAAATGATGATGGTATTGGCCATTTTGGCTTATACTGTTATATTGTTTGTTACCGAAGTCATCAGAATAGATGTGGCTGCAATCCTTATTTTAGTTTTCCTCGGATTAACTGGTTTAGTGCCTGATACACATTTATTTGATGGTTTTGCATCCAATGCTGTTTTATCCATCATTGCTGTCATGATTTTAGGTGCCGGATTGGATCGAACGGGAGTGATGAACAAAGTTGCTGGTTTT
>JAESTH010000085.1 GCA_016763695.1 Alcanivoracaceae bacterium | reverse complement strand
TGGCTGTTTTTTAGTTTTTTCAATAAATTGATCAAGCTATCACTTTCTTGTAGTTTGCGTAAATCCTGTGTATTTGGTGAAGAAATATTAATAGTCACATAATCGGCTAAATGTTGCACCTTTTTAAAGCAATAGAGGTAGTCATCTGCTGCTGATTCATTGGCTGTGAGCTTGTTTTTGCCAATATTTATACCGAGGATGATGTCTGGCTTATATTGTTCCAGTTTGGAAACTAAATATTCAACACCTTTGTTGTTAAAACCCATGCGATTAATAATGGCCTGATTCTTCTTGAGGCGAAAAAGTCGTGGCTTTGGATTTCCCAGTTGTGCTTTTGGTGTAACAGTGCCAACTTCTATAAAGCCAAACCCTAATTTTGATAGCCCTTTTACTGCATCAGCATTTTTATCAAATCCTGCGGCAAGGCCAACAGGGTTTGGAAATTTTACGCCAAAGAGTTCAATTGGGTTTTTAATAGGTTTGTGTTTAACGAGACCAGAAAAAGAGCTGCCTAACATTTTTATACTCAAATCATGAGCTTGCTCGGCAGGGTGTTTCTGTAAAAATATTCGACTAATATATTCGATCATAAGTTAAATATAGAGACCACGTAGGTGGTCCCTATACCTGTTTTTATACCTTGTTCAGTCAAGGTTGAATTTGATGCCTTGAGCTAAAGGTAACTCAGTTGAGTAATTAATGGTGTTGGTCTGTCTACGCATATAAGCTTTCCACGAATCAGAACCCGCTTCTCGTCCACCGCCCGTTTCTTTCTCACCACCAAATGCACCACCAATCTCGGCCCCACTGGTACCAATATTTATATTAGCAATACCACAATCACTACCAGTTGCTGCCAGGAATTTTTCCTGATTGCGTAAATCGTTGGTGAATAAGGCCGAAGACAGGCCTTGAGCTACGTCATTTTGCTGTTCAATCACTTCTTCAATATCTGAGAAAGTCATGACATACAAAATGGGAGCGAAAGTTTCGTGTTTTACGATATCCCAGTCTGCCTGAGCTTTAATGATACAAGGTGTAACGAAATATCCTTCGCTTACTACACGTGTTCCACCTGTTATAATTTCACCACCAGCATCTTTTGCCTTGGCTACAGCATCTAGGAACATCTGAACTGATGCTTCATCAATAAGTGGACCCATTAATGTATCTTTATTTAATGGATTGCCTATTTTGATCTGTTTGTAACCATTGATTAATTTTTCAATTACCACGTCAGCAATATCTTCATGCAGAAATAGTCTTCTGGTTGTGGTACAGCGTTGACCAGCAGTGCCAACAGCACCAAATACGATACCAGGAATAGCAATATTTAAATCAGCTGATTTATCAACAATTAAAGCATTGTTGCCACCCAATTCAAGCAGGCTTCTACCCATGCGCTTGGCGACCTGTACGCCAACCATCTTACCCACTGGTGTTGAGCCAGTAAATGAGATAAGATTAATGCGTCTGTCATCAACAAATTTCTGTGCCAATTCATTAGAGCCATCGTTAAACATTAAAAATATTGGTGGTAAACCAGCTTCTTCTAGTGCTTTATTGCAAATATTTTGTACTGCAATAGAGCATAATGTTACTTTAGGAGATGGTTTCCAAATACTGATATTGCCACAAATAGCCGCTACAAATGCGTTCCATGCCCATACAGCAACAGGAAAATTGAAAGCCGAAATAATACCAACAACGCCCATTGGGTGCCATTGTTCATACATGCGGTGTCCAGGGCGTTCTGAATGCATGGTATTGCCATATAATTGTCTTGACATGCCAACAGCCAGATCAGCCATATCAATCATTTCTTGTACTTCACCATCGCCCTCTGATTTGATTTTACCCATTTCGGCAGCAACTAAAGAACCTAAAGCATCTTTATGTTTACGTAAGGCATTGCCTACGATACGAACAGCTTCTCCGCGCAATGGAGCAGGCGTTTTTTTCCATTCTTTAAAGACGGCTTGAGCTTTAGCGACTATTTTTTCATAGTCTTCATTATTAGCAGAATAAACAGAGCCTATTAATTCGCCAGTAGCAGGGTTAAAAGATTCGATAACACCAGCATCTTTTGTTTGCGACCAATCGTTGTGATCAAAACAGGTACCCAAATTAACTTTTTGTACACCTAATTCTTCAAGAAATTTCATTCAATTTTCCAGATTATTCAAAAGCGTGCATTATCCCACTTATTTTGTGAAAATGCCAGTAGAGACGCTCTACGGAGCGTCTCCTTATTAAAATCACAAAGCTTCGAAAATACCAGCAGCACCCATGCCAGTGCCAATACACATAGTTACCATGCCATATTTTCCACCTGTTCTTCTTAAGCCATGAATAGCTGTTGCAGCACGTATCGCACCTGTTGCACCCAGAGGATGACCCAGAGCGATTGCACCACCGTTTGGATTAACTTTATCCATATTCAGGTCTAAATCACCAATAACAGCCAGAGATTGAGCTGCGAATGCTTCATTCAACTCTATCCAGTCCATATCTTGTGATTTAAGGCCAGCGAGTTCCAGTACTTTGGGAATGGCTTTAATAGGTCCAATCCCCATGATATCAGCAGGGACACCAGCAACTGCAAAGGCATGATACTTGGCAATGGGGGTCATGTTATAACGTTTTAATGTTTCTTCATTAACTAACAGCAGGGCGGCAGCGCCATCACTCATTTGTGAACTGTTACCAGCCGTAACCGACCCACCCATTTTAAATACTGCGCGTAATTTATTTAATACGGCAATACTGGTATCAGGGCGAGGGCCTTCATCATTAGTAACCGTTGTACTGGAGATAATGGTTTTGGCATTAGCAATGTCTGCTGTTCTTGATTCAATTTCGTAAGCTGCGATTTCATCATCAAAATAACCGTTGCTGATGGCACTCATGGCTCTTTGGTGTGAATTATAGGCAAACTCATCCTGTGCTTCACGGGTGACATTCCACTGATCGGCAACATTTTCAGCTGTTATTCCCATGCCATAGGCTATACCAATGTTTTCATCTTGGAATACTTTAGGGTTCATGGCGACTTTATGACCCATCATAGGCACCATACTCATGCTTTCTGTACCACCAGCGATTGCACAATTCATTTGTCCAGTGGCAATCTGTTGTGCGGCTATAGCAATAGCCTGCACACCAGATGAGCAAAAACGGTTAATGGTCATGGCAGGAACGGTATCAGGGATGCCAGCAAGTAAACTGGCAATTCTGGCTACATTCATGCCTTGCTCTCCTTCAGGCATGGCACAGCCAATAACCACATCACCAATTTCATTTGTATCAAAATCTGGATGTCTGGCCAGCATGGTTGACATGCAGTGTGCCAACAAGTCATCAGGTCTGGTTTTGCTGAACATGCCACGAGGGGCTTTACCAACTGGAGTTCTTAGCGCTTCTACGATATAAACTTCTTGAATTTTTTTCATCTTATTTTTCCTGTAAGGGTCTCCGATTAATTGCGTAATGGTTTACCAGTTTTTAATGTGTGTTCAATTCTGGCCAAAGTTTTGGGCATTTGAATCAATTCGATAAATAGCTTTCTTTCCAGATCAAGTAAATATTGCTCATTAACAAGACTGTTACTGTCCACATCTCCACCAGCAATGACTGTGGCGATTCTTACCGCAATTTCGTAATCGTGTTCACTCATCATGCGACCAGCCATCATATTAGCCAAAATCATTTTCATGTTGGCAATGCCAGCATTACCCACCACACGGATGTTTTGATCTTCAACTGGGGCTCTGTAACCCTTGGCACTTAACCATTTAATTTTTTCTTTGGCTACATGCAGTACTTCATGAGTATTAAATACTATGTCTGTACATGGTTTGATTATTTTCCATTCTTTAGCTTCTCTGGCAGAACCTGCAACTTGTGCCATGGCAACCAGTTTGAAAAAATGTTCAATTTGTGGATATAAATCACCTGTCTCGAAATCTTCTGATGTTCTTCTAGCAATTTCTTTTAATCCACCCCCCGCTGGGAGTAAACCAACACCAGCTTCAACCAAGCCGATATAAGATTCAAATGCTGCCACAACAGATGTGGCATTCATAGAAAACTCACAGCCACCACCTAGTGTTAAGCCGCGAGTGGCAACAACTGTAGGAACTTGTGAAAATCTTAGTTTCTGAGAAGTTTGCTGGAAAGTATTAACCAGTTTTTCAACCTCGCTAACTTTACCCTCCGCCACGGCTTGTAAGGCAGGTGCAAGATTGGCTCCCAAAGTAAATGGTTCGCTGTATTGCCAGATAACCATGCCTTTGTAACTTTCTTCAGCGATATCTACTGCTTTTTGGATGCCAGCTAAAACCCCTTCTGTGATAATATGTTTTTTGGTTTTAAAACTGGTTATTAATATTTCATCATCCATATGCCACAATCTGATGTCGTTATCTTCATATACGGTGATGCCGTAATTGGATTGTTCGCCAATAGTAGTTTCGGGGAATATTTGACGTTTAAATACAGCCAAATCAGGTCGTTCTTGATAACTATTGGTTTTGGCCGAATATGAGCCTTGTTGAGTATGAATGTGCTCGATTTCAGAAACCCATTGCGGCAATGCTTTTTGAATCATGGTTTCTCCATCTTTCATGTCAGCATTAATCCACTCAGTAATTTGTTTCCAGCCCGCATCCTGCCAAATTTCGAAAGGTCCCTGTTTCCAGCCGAATCCCCAGCGAATGGCAAAATCAATGTCTCGAGCATTATCTGCTATATCTTCAAGATGGTAACAGGAATAATGAAATAAATCTCTATACATGCTCCATAAAAATTGGGCTTGATCTGAGTTTTTTAGAGCATGTAGCTGTTCAAATCTTTGTGCCGTATTTTTATTTTTCAGTATCTTTAATACTTCTGGTTCTATTTCGGCATTTTGTGTGCGGTATTGTTTTTTCTTGATATCGAGAATTTTGATATCACGGCCTTCCTTTTTATATACACCAGCTCTGGTTTTTTGACCGAGGGCTCCGGCTTCAATTAAATCAAGCAACCATTTTGGTAGCTGATAATGTTTGTGCCATGGATCATCAGGCAAGCCATTCTTCATGGTGTTTACCGTGTGATTTAAGGTGTCTAAACCAACAACGTCAGCGGTTCTTAGCGTAGCACTTTTTGCTCTACCAATTAAGGTGCCTGTTAGAGCATCTATGGTTTCTAGAGGAATGTTAAACTTCATGCCATGATAAATAGTACAGATAATGGAAAAAACACCAATTCTGTTAGCAATGAAGTTGGGTGTATCTTTGGCATTAACAACACCTTTGCCCAAGGTTGATGTTAATAACTCTGTGAGTGAATCAATCACATCCTGATCGGTTTTTTCAGTAGCAATAATCTCTACCAGATGCATATAACGGGGAGGATTAAAAAAGTGTACGCCACAGAAACGATGTTTTAAGCGTTCAGGAAAGACTTTGGATAACTCGTTAATACTCAGGCCAGATGTATTGGTGGCAAAGATGGCATCTTCTTTTATATAATCTTCAATTTTGTCATATAGACTTTTCTTGATATCCATTCTCTCGGCAACAGCTTCGATGATCAGATCTACATCTTTTAATTTATCTAGATCATCATCATAATTGGCGGCTTCAATTAGTTTTGCAACGGTTTTATAACCCATTGGAGCGGGCTTTAGCTTGCCTAATAATTTCAAGGCACCTTTTATAATGGCATTTTTATCTTTACCTTTTGCTGGCAAATCAAACAATACCACGGGTATATTGGCATTGGCGAAGTGGGCGGCAATTTGTGCGCCCATCACACCTGCGCCCAATATGGCGACTTTGTTTACTTGTTTGCTATTTTTCATGTATTCTTCTCGTCGTTTTTCTCGTAATTGTCTTTTTTATAATTGTCACCAAAATGATTGGTAAGCTGGATTTCTAATATGTTGAGATAAGCATCTCTTAACTGTTCTGACTGTTCTACACTGACAATACCTGCTGCAAGGCAACGGTTAATAAGAACCTCGTAGTTGTCAGTGTTCAATGGTGTGCCTGTGGCATTTGTTACGGCAATTTCTGCTGACTCTGCGATTTTCAATTTCTGCTTGGCATCAAAGATTTTTTTTAAAAAGGGTGAGTATTTTGTATAAGGGCTATTGTTATTAATTTCAAGTTCACAAATTTTTTCAATATCATTATGTAATGGTCTGAAAACTTTGATTTGATGAAAGGGTTTCCCAAAAGGAAATAACAGTATTTTTATTAAAATGGATGAAAGTCTGTTAAAAGCAAGATTAATGGTGTTTTTTAAAGCTGTCTGACTTGAATATAGTGTGTTTTTCAGGGTGATTTTAGCCAAATCTTTACTGTCAGCATTGCTGGCATTTGATAAGTAGTAATCATGTAAGGCGATTGATGTGGTGAGGTGTTGAATACATTCGCCCAAGTGACTGGCAAAACTGGTGTTTATCTGTCTTTTAAATGTCCATATGATAAGTGTTATATCCGATAAAAAAGCAAAGCTGCTGCTCATTCTTTTAATCATTATTTTGTATTTATTTTTGGGAAAAATCAACCTTCCGACAAAGGAGGTTCGCAATGTGTATACCCAAGTTTTGGTTAAATTGTGAAGAATATATCCAATGTGCTGAAATATGAGGCGATCAAATTTATTGAGGTTTGATTCGGATTTTTTTGTCAGCAGCTCTACTTCATTGTGGTAATAAGGATGGCATGCCATGGCTGCCTTTTTAATCAGTGGTAATTGGTTTATTTCATGGCTCATGCCATCTAGTTCGGTTGCAAGGTGTGCGACTTTATAAAATGAGCGCACTTTACTTTCCGTCTTTATATTGTGTGAATTAGAGCCCAATATTCCACGTAGTAATCCAAGCTGCTCCATTGTTTTGGTAATGTGCGTCTCTTTATTGAGTAGAGCAGTAAATTTTAATAACTGCGGTTGCAAATTGTTATATAGTGACAAGTTGTCCATTAAGTGCAGTTTTAAACATTGGCTGAACTGTTCATTTAATTTTGACAGTACAACCTTGTAGCTCAATAATTGTCTACCATTCTGTTTTTGTAGATGAGCAAAATACCAGGCCGTCAAAGTGGCCGTGTTATTTGTGGGGATTGAGATAGCTAATGGCCATATACTACTGGCAAAATACTGGTTTCTGTAGAGGTACTCCAGGCCTTTTCCTATGCCTTTTTCTTCATTTATAATATTGCTAAATGGTATGAATATGTTGTTGCCAGTACAGGCATAATAATAAAGGTAATCATCATAGGCTTTTAAGCCTTTTCTATAGGCTAAGTGCTTAATTTCGCTGTTGATGACACATAGTGCTGTCCCTAAGTGTGTTTTGTTGCCATATAAGCTGTTAAAATCTTTAATATTGACATTAAGATAAAAACAATTGGATTGAGACGTTCCTAATAAAATCACATCTCTAAATGAGAGGCGTATTCCTAACTGTTCTTTATTATTGATTACTTTTTTTTCTATCATGCCTTCAATTGAGGATTTTTGATTTTCCAAGGTCTCATAAAGTGAAGTGGGTTTTAAAAAAGGAACCATTTTAGCGTTGGAAAATAGCGGTAAAAATCGTTCTTTTTGCTTTGTACTGGCAAAGTGATGAATGATACTGGTTAAAGAATCCAGATTGATTATGCCTATGATAGAGGCGAGTACTGGGCTAACCTTGCTGATGTTTTTGAGTACATTTGATGTATCTGTGGCGGATAAATTTTGACCGTTATAACTATTCTTGATGAGTAATGAAGTAGCGCCAATTTTAGCGAGTTTATTTATTTTACTAATATGGCTGGTTTGATTTACATCCAGGATAATTTTATATATATCACTTTCTATTTCTATGTTGTTTGTTAAATGCTGTTTAGTGGTGCGAAAGTTGAGGAAGTCTGGCTTGCCAAGAAATATAGAGCGCTCAAAATCACTGGCGAACCAGCCATTATCAATTCTTTGAAATGTGTGCCACTTATTGTTAGAGTTCTGTAAGAAATTATAAAGCTTTCTGGTGATGAACTTCACTCTTAAATTCTTGATGTTTAGAAAAGAGAAAATAAAGAGGGATGGAATAAAAAGGTATAAGAATTGTATGCTTGAGACTAAATCAAATTGTAGAAAACAAATTTGTAGGGCAGTAAAGATCAGACTAAATATAATTAGCCTCATTTGGTAAAAGCCAGCAATGAATAAAAATAATATAAGAGTGATAAACAGCCAGGACATAGGGAAATATTCTTATAAGGTTTTTCCTAAAGAGCATAAGGCAAAATCAATAAGCTCATTACAACAAATGTTAAAATACTCGGTTTCGGATAACTGATTGGCACGACTCGATGCGCCAAAATCAGCCATAACGTAAATCAACGCTCCCATAATAAAATGAAATCGCCAAAATACAATTTTTTCATCTAAGTGTGGAGATGTTCTTTGTATGGCTATTGCGAACCTTTTGATCACTTCTGCATAACGTTTACTTAATAGGCTATGTAAGTATTCACTTTTTTCAGCATAAGCTCTGGCTAAAACCCGCATGAACCTTTTTCCTCCTTGATGATTATCATTACTCATGGTTAGTGCTGGGGCAATGAAAGCCTCAAGTACCTGTTTTAAATTACAGGGATTGGACGAACCAGATTCAAGTTTGTCTAATAAATTCATACGCAATTGAAACAGATTGTCCAATCTTCGTTCTAGCATCATTTCAATTAGTTTCTCTTTGTTGCCAAAATGGTAGTTTACAGCAGCAAGATTGGTTTTTGCGTTGCTACTAATTGTTCGCAGAGAAATACTTGAAAACCCCTTTTCGGAGATTAACTTTTCAGTCGTATTTAAAATTCTTTCTTTAGTTGATAAAACAGTCATAATCTTTTTTTAAAATATTCACTCGTCATTTTAAGTGATGGCAAGAGTTAATACAATTCAATCGATTGTTTGAGGTGTAAAATTAAAATTAATCAATGTAGGTTTTCACTTGTATAAGTGATGAAATATGTCATAAGACCATGTATAATCGCGGCTTTTGGTATTAATCTAGAAGTTTTTAACAAAAATTTAACTTAATATATATATTGGGGGGTGAATTTAAGTTAGAATAATAGGTTAATAATTTTATGTAACATTAAGAAAAATAAAGTAAATTTTCTTAAAAATTGGAGTAAAAAATAAAATGGCAGTTGAACAAACATTGTCAATAATAAAACCTGATGCAGTAGCAAAAAATGTTAT
>JAESTH010000084.1 GCA_016763695.1 Alcanivoracaceae bacterium | reverse complement strand
GAAGTATCACGCCATCTTACTATCCTAAATGGCCTGCCGTTTACCGTTCCGCCCAATCTTATTGTTGCATCAAGTTCAGCCCAGTGACCATTACTTAATGTCGCTTTAGCTTTTATGCTAAATGCCACGCCACCACCTCGTGCTACACCTGTTTGCCCATTTGCAAGCATGGGTAGCTCACTTCCTGGCGTCTCTATTAATTCTCTGTCTTCTACAAATTGTTGAGCATCTTCGCGCTCCACTCCATCTAATGCCATCAACGCCTGTTGCGGTGCATAGGCAATGTTTATATCTCTGCTACCTGAATAGACTGTTATGGCCGGTTCCAGTTTTTTATACATTTCATAGCTGATGCCCATGACCTGCTGTAGTTCTGGCACGGTATCAAATAATGCATCTTTGGCTCCATATTTATAGCCTTCGGCTTCATAATCATCGTCTTCTGCTCCATCAAAGCCCTTGATATCATCATTATCACGCCAATCTATGACTCTTTGGGTAAACATGGTTGCCTCTTCTTCACTCATGCCTAATGAGGCAAACAAGCCAATTAAAAGTTCATCGTTTGCTAAATTAATATCAATTTTTCCCGTTTCATCAATGATAGATATATCAATTTCTGAACCCGCGAAATCCATTTTGTATTTGCGTCCATCTGCCACCCAGCGAGAATCAGGGTCTGGGTTACGCAGTTCATATATTGCTCTGTGCAATCCTGCTTCAGCCAAATATCGCGCTTTAGTGGTATCAAACACCATTTTCGCCTGCACGCCTTCTGTTCTGGCAGAAAGAGAGAAACTGCCTGCTATGACAGTTAAAAGTACTGTTACCCACAACACCAAAATCAATGCTACACCAGCTTGTTTTTTCATTTTACATTACCCACATCTGCATTCCTTTCTCTATTGCCTAACAACAGGTGCTCGCTTACTCTTCTGTTTGTGGCCGTTGCATCAAGCATCAGAGCTACTTGCATAATGGGCCATTGCATCAGGGCCTTTTCGCCCATTTCTACATCTAATTTAACCATTAATGGGGTGTTTTCTGACTCTTCCCAGTCATTTTCCCAATCACCTACCTCACCTTCTTCATCCAATTTTACGAAGCTGAATTCTGCAAAGTCTATATTTTCCAGTAACACTACTGGCTCTTGATCTGAGTCCTCAAAAGAGTCTCCATCCAGAGTGTCATTGAGTAGCCAGTGTGAAAATTGCAGGATTTTACCACCTTTTGCATTAACAATCTCAATTAATTGTACATGTGGCCCACCATTTCCTAGATATCCTGGCATTGGCGATACATACATGATGTGATCTTCATCACCCTCAAAGATGACAAATGTGCCGTCTTCTTCTTTAAAAGCCATGGGCAGTATGCGCGAAATCTGCCTACGGATCAACTCCTGAACTACGCGTATTTCGTTGGTGGCATTGATCCTTTTATTGCCTTTTTCTGCCATTTTGCGACTGGTATGTATGGCCCCATAAATCATTGCCATAATCAATGAAAGCATGGTCATTGCCACTATTATTTCCATTAAGGAAAAACCTGCCTGATATTTTCTTTTGCTCATTATCATTATCGTCGCGTACTGAAATCAGGTGTGACGGCTCTTAAGGTATGAAATTCATTAATGATCTGCCTATTGCCAATTTCACTGGTAACTATTAATGTGACATCCATTAAATCAATGGCTGAAAAATCTTGATTGAAATCACCCTCATATGGTACTTCATATGGCACTATTTCCAGCACCCAGCTTGTATCGTCATCAAAATCACCACTGGTACTGCCTTCTTCCAATTTTTCAAATAAGCCCAGTTCATCCAATTTACTCTGAGATAACAGCGCTATTTTGGTATTTTGTGATGCCTTGACTGTATTTCGGGAAGAGCCGGCAATGATTTGCATCACAGTTGCAAATGTCACCGCCAACATGGTAAAGGCCACTAAGACTTCTAATAATGTAAAACCATGCTGTTTGTTATTTTTCATGAACTCGCGCCTTCAACCATTGATATTTCGCCTGTTAGCCAGTTAACATTGATTTTCCATATTTTCTCTCCATAAACCAGTTTAACCCAACCACCAGTGGAGCTGCCATCTGAGAAAAATCGGATTGAACCCTCATCTTCATTGGCTATATCTGATTCGGCAGTAAATACATATAATTCCATTTCATCCATAATGTGTACTGTCTTTTTTCTTGGTGCTTTGTAGGTTTTTTCTTTGACATTAAAACTGATGGTTTTTTGTTCATGCTTAACAATGGCCTGACCACGCGTATACCTTAGGGCTGATACCAGATTTTTACTGACCGCTCTAATTTTGGTTTTTTTCAGGCTTTTGGTCATGCTGCTAGATACAAAGCCTGCAATAACGGCAATGAAAACCATCACTATCAGAACTTCCAGTAAGCTAAAACCAATCTGTGATTTTGTTAATTTCACGTTATTTAAGTTAAATATCCCAACTGTTTATGTCTTTATTAAATTTAGCACCACCTGGTGATTTATCACTACCGTAGGACACTATACTGAACTCTTCATCATGTTGACCTGGATTGCTGTAGTGAAATTCTTCATTCCATGGGTCTTTTATTTCTTTTTTCCTGGCATAAGGGCCCAACCAGTTTCCATCGCCATTATCATTAACTAATGCTTCCAGGCTTCTTGGATAATACCCTGTATCGGTATTAAAGCTCTCAACTGACATTTTTAGTTTTGAGATTTTTATTTCAGCTTCTTTCATTTTTGCTTTTTTCTTGTTGTTACCAATACTATTGGCCACAATGCCCATGATACTTGCCATGATAACCATAACCACTAGAATTTCAATTAAACTGAAACCCTGTTGTTTTTTATTTTTTAACTGCTGTTTTTTCATAGTATATTTATCCTACTAAATCGTTCATGTTTAACATTGCCATCAAGATGGCAAAGATTATAAAAAATATTAACGCTGCTAATGTCAATACCACCACTGGCACCAATAGCGATATCATTCTATCTATTGCTGTCTTTACTTCTATATCATAGGTATCTGCTGTTTTTAATAGCATCTCATTGAGTTTACCAGTTTCTTCTCCAACACTAATCAACTGTTGTGCTAAACGCGGAAACTCTTCTGCCTTCTCTAAACCCGCTGCAAGCGGCTCACCATGTTTGACCTTTTCTGATGCTTCAGAAACGATTAAATGTAATAATGTATTGTTGATGACTTTTTTTGCTATGGTTAACCCTGATAGCAATGGTACTCCGCTATCTACTAATGTACCTAAGGTTCTGGAAAATCTTGCAATGTCTATTCGTGTATACAAGTCTCCAAACAAGGGCATGCTGAGCATTTTTTTATCCCAAGCAAGTCTGAACTTTGGCTCTTTTAGTTTTTGCTTCACTGCCACGATAACACCCACAATCGCCAAAATGATGACCCACCAGTAGTTTTGCACTATTTCGGCAATACTGAGTACCAATTGAGTGACAGCTGGTAGTTCTACACCCGCATCTTCAAACATGGGTTTAAATGACGGAACAACTTTACCTAATAACACAAATAATGACGCGCCAGATAGGAGAAATAATATGATTGGATATATCATGGCAGAAATCACGCTGTCTTTCAGTTCTTTTGCCCTTTTCATATAATCAGCCAACCTGACCAAGGTGATTTCTAGTGTACCACCCATTTCACCCGCTCTTACCATATTGGTATACATATTGGTAAACACATGTTGCTCTTCTAAGGCGTCAGATAATGTACCACCGCCTCTTACTTTATCGCGGACTTGCTCAACCATGATTCTCAACCGCTCATCTGCAATGAGATCTATCATGACACTCAATGATCTTTCAAGTGGCATGCCTGAACTTAATAGGGTTGATAGCTGATCGGTAAAGTCACCTATTTGTTTTTGTGAAACTTTATTACGTGATGCCAGTAGGTTTTCCAGTGAAAAACCTGTGCCCAGTTCTTTGGCTGTAACAGGTATATTGCCTGCAGCCTGAATTTTGCTAATGACTTCTGCACGTGTCGCAGCAGCCATTTGTCCTTCTAGCTGTTCTCCTGCAGGTGTTAGTGCTTTGTATACAAACTGTGCCATAATTTTCTTTATCCGTCCTGACTCACGCGCAAAATTTCTTCATAACTTGTTCGACCATCCAGACATTTTAACAAGCCATCTTCATAAATGCTCATCATGCCTTCTTTACAAGCCTGTTTCTGAATTTCACCAGATGTGGCGTGTTTCATTATCAAACGCCTGATTGGGTCTGACATTTCCAAAAACTCTAAAATTGACATTCTACCACTATAACCAGTCAAGTTATTCTCGCTGGGCACGGGTTTATAAAAAGCATATTCATCTTGTTTTACTAGCTTATCCAGACCCATTCTTTTGACCACATCATCGGTTAATATTTCTTTTTGACTGGTTTGCTGAGTGAGTTTTCTGACCAGTCTTTGTGCCAAAATACCATTAACTGTTGATGTTAGCAGGTAATCTTCCACACCCATATCCAACATTCGAGTGATACCACCTGATGCATCGTTGGTGTGAATTGTTGACAATACCAAGTGACCTGTCAATGCTGACTGAATAGCTATTTTTGCTGTTTCCAAATCACGCATCTCACCAATCATGATCACATCTGGATCTTGACGAACTATGGCTCTGAGTGCCGAAGTGAAATCCAGTCCGATTGATGATTTTACCTGAATTTGATTGATACCTGTTAGCTGGTATTCAACAGGATCCTCAACTGTGATGATTTTACGCTCTTCTGTGTTTAGCTGACCCAAAGCAGTATATAGTGTTGTGGTTTTACCTGATCCTGTAGGACCTGTTACCAACATAATGCCATGAGGTAGCTCCAGAACTTTTTTAAAGGGTTCTAATATTCTATCGGTAAAACCAAGTTGATAAAAATCAAAGACGATGCTTTCTCTATCCAAAATCCGCATAACCACACTTTCACCATATGAAGTCGGCACTGTAGAAACACGTAAATCTAGCTCTTTACCCTGCACTCGCAACATGATGCGACCATCTTGAGGCAACCTTCTTTCGGCAATATTTAGTTTTGCCATGATCTTTATTCTTGAAATAACTGCTGCAGTTGAAGGTGCCGGTGGTGATTCTACTTCCTGTAACACACCGTCAATTCGGTACCTTACTTTAAGACGATTTTCGAATGGTTCTACATGTATATCTGAAGCTCTTGCTTCAACGGCTCTTTGCATGATGATATTAACCAAACGAATAACGGGAGCCTCACTAGCCAAATCTCTTAGGTGATCGACATCTTCTTCGTCACCAGCACTTTCATCTGTCAAGCCCTCAACGATCTGACCCATTGCAGAACGACCACTGCCGAATAATTTTTCTATGGCATTTTCTACTTCTGAAGGTAAACCGATTTTAATTTGTAAATCTTTTTGCGATGCCATTTTTATTGATTTTACGGTGAATTCATCACTTGGATAAACCATGATAACTTTTATTTCATCAGCATCTTCGGCAATTGGCACAAACAGGTTCTCACGCATAAATCTGATTGGAAACTCGGTTTCTATCGCTACTGTTTCTGGATAATCCTTTTCCTTGATTACATCCAGATTCATCAGCTCGCTTAAAGATGCTGCCACATCGCGCTCTGAAGCCAGACCCAACCTTACTAACAACGGCACCAAGGATGTACTCAGAGTCTCCGCATAAAGACGCTCACCTCTGATGAGGTCTTCTTCTTTGAGTCGCCCGTTTTCTATCATATACTGACACAGCCCTTCCTCAAAGGTTAATTCTGGTTGCTTTGTGTTAGTATCAATGTCGCTAATTGCCTGTGCTTCTGTCATAATTTATTTTCTTTTCTTTGCCTGTCAGACACTTCTTTTCCATCAAAGTTTCTGTCATCATTTATTTTTAAACCAGTAATTTCACTAATGAAATCACTGTTCATTATAATCCAATATGATGTGGGTACAACTGCGGGTATTATCAAATAGGATAATTGGTACATTAAAGCAATAAAGTTAGGGGCTAAGCCTGTATCTAATATTGCCTGCTGTGCATCTGGACCTGCTTCAAAAATCAGGTGTTTAATTGTTTCCCAAAATGAACCAAAGGTCTGGACAAGTACAATCAACACATAACCCATAACAATTTGCAATATCCTTTTTGATGCTTTAAGATCAGGTATGGAGACCACTAGACCAGCTATAACAGCCAGCCCATATCCATAGAGCATGGGGTTAACCACAACATCTAATACTGCTAATTTCCCCTCTTGCCCAGCAAAGGTTGTATTGGGAAAAATCAATGTTTCTATATTTAATAAATATTGATTTTGACTCACTGCATTAAATAAATCTGGCTGCCACAGTGACAGCACTAGCTGTAAAAGATACTTTACAGGTATAACCAACAAACTTGAGGCATAAAACCAGATAAAAAAGCAAAATGGCAAAAAAAGAGCCGTACTCAGCAGCAGGTGTTTTATGATATTTTTTGGGTATGTATCTTTTTCTATGTCTTCTTTTGTCATTTCACAAATCTCCTGGCGTTATAAAACATGCGCATCCAAGGTGAGTTTTCTTGCCATTTTTTAGGAGACCATGACATCTGAATGGCTCTAAAAACACGCTCAGGGTGTGGCATCATTATCATCACATTTCCCTCATCATTGGCTATTGCGGCGACTGCATGCTGTGAACCATTTGGGTTGAATGGATAAGCTTGTGTTCTTTGCCCATTATTATTAATATAACTTGCAACAATATTTGCCTTTGCTATATCAGCCTCATTGTTAAATATTGCGCGCCCCTCTCCATGTGCTATGGCAACTGGAATTTCCGCTCCTTGCATATCTGTTAAAAATATCGCATTACTTTTTTCAATTTTCAATGATGAAAAACGTGCTTCGAACTGTTCGCTGGTATTCTGCAAAAATTGAGGCCAGTAATCCGTACCAGGGATTATTAATTTCAATGATGCCAACATTTGACAGCCATTACAAACGCCCAATGTAAACTTACTATTATCTGTAAAATATTCTATAAATTGCTGTTTTAATTTTTCATGGAAAAGAATACTATTTGCCCAGCCCTTGCCTGCTCCTAACACATCACCATAGGAGAAGCCTCCACATGCCGCAATTCCCTGATAATCCATTAAGTTAACTTTGTTTTCCAACAAATCTTGCATATGTATGTCATAGCTATCAAAACCAGCCTTATGAAAAGCCATTGCCATTTCTTTTTGACCATTAACACCCTGCTCTCTTAGAATAGCGACTTTCGGTCTTTGAGTTTTAATATAAGGTGCGATAATTGAATCATCAAATATGAAATCAACTTTTGTGGGCAGCCCTTTTTCATCGTTACCAATTAATGTGCATTCCTGCTCACACGTTTCCGGGTTATCTCTTAATGATGCCATCAAGTGACTGGTTTGACTCCATTGTTTTTGTAATTTTGTTATACTTTCATCAAACACAAGTTCTTCTTTATGGCTGAATTGTAGTTGTTTGGCATTTGTTGTCCCAGCAATATGTGAGCCACCTAATTTATGAATGTGTTTACTTAGCTCGAATTTGTTTATTAGCTGTTTGAACTTTTTACTATTTTCTTTTTCAATTGCAACCACCGCACCCAACTCTTCACTAAACAACACTGCTAATGTTTTAGAGTGACTATAATCTAGATTTATTTCTGCACCTGTGTTACTAGCAATACACATTTCTAACAGGGTTACAAATAACCCTCCATCAGAGATATCATGATAAGCCGACAGTAATTTTTGAGATATTGATGATTGAGTTATTTGCCAGAACTGTTTCATTAGTTCAACATCAATCAAGTCAGGGGTTTCATCACCTAATTGACTATATACTTGCGCTAATGATGATGCACCCAGCCTCATTTGTCCTGCGCCCAGATCAATAAAATATAAGTCATGAGCCGATTTATTATCTAAGTAAGGCGTAATACTCTTTCTCACGTCTTCAACGTTGGTAAATGCTGAGATCAATAGGGAAACAGGAGATGTCACTTGCTTTGCACCCTCATCCCACTGTGTGTTCATCGATAATGAATCTTTGCCGACGGGTATACCAATACCCAGTTGTGGACACAGTTCTTCACCAATTGCCTTCACTGCTTCAAATAACACTTCATCTTCTCGGCCCAGACCTGATGCTGCCATCCAGTTAGCTGACAGTTTTATGTTTGCCAGTGACCCTATATCATTTGCAGCGATATTCGTCAGTGCTTCGCATACCGCCATTCGTGCTGAAGCGGCTCCGTCAATTAGTGCCAGCGGTGCCTTTTCACCAATGGCCATGGCTTCTCCAGAATATGAATCATAATCTCTTATTGTGACACCACAGTCTGCAACTGGCACCTGCCACGGACCAACCATCTGATCTCTATGTACCAAACCAGACACTGTTCTGTCCGCTATGGTAATTAAATATTTTTTACTTGCAACTGTTGGGAAGTTCAGTATTTTTTCAACAGCCTCTTTAATACTAATATTTGAGATATCGAATGGCTTAACTTCTGGTGACTGTTTTTTGATTGATTTGTAAGTCTTAGGCGTATTACCCAATAGTAAACTCATGGGAATGTCTACAGGCCTGTTGTTAAAATGTCTATCGGTCACAATCAGGTTTTTCTCTTTGGTCGCATGTCCCAAGATGGCGTATGGACACCTTTCACGTTGACAGATATCGATAAACTCTTGCAGCTTTTCTGGTTTAATTGATAGTACGTATCTTTCTTGTGATTCGTTACACCAAATTTCCATCGGTGACATTGATGTGGTATCTATTTGTAATTTGCGTAATTCCAATATACCACCCAAACCTGCATCATCCAGTAGTTCTGGCATTGCATTGGATAATCCACCCGCGCCTACATCATGAATTGACCTTATTGGACTATGCTTAGCCTTTGTCCAACAGCTATCAATCACTTCCTGACAACGTCTTTCCATTTCTGGATTGCCTCTTTGTACTGAGGCGAAATCCAAATCCTCACAACTGCTGCCACTGGTCATTGATGAGGCTGCACCACCACCTAATCCAATTAACATGGCAGGGCCTCCCAAAACCACCAAGCAGTCTGCAACTTGTGTATCCTGTTTTATTGCCAGATCGTGATTGATGGTTCCTAAGCCACCTGCCAACATTATTGGCTTATGATAGCCGCGCCAACCATAATCTCCTGTTTTAATTTCCATGCTTCTGAAATAACCACAGATATTCGGGCGACCAAACTCGTTATTAAATGCCGCTCCACCCAATGGTGCCTCTAACATTATTTCTAATGATGAAGAAATTCGATCAGGTTTGCCAATATTATTTTTCTCCCACATTTGCATATGTCCCGGGATTTTCAGATGACTCACCGAGAATCCACATAATCCTGCTTTGGGACGACTGCCCTGTCCTGTCGCTGCTTCATCCCTGATTTCACCGCCTGAACCTGTGGCAGCACCAGGAAATGGGGAAATGGCTGTTGGGTGATTATGCGTTTCTACCTTGATTAATATTTCTGCCGTTTCACTGACTTCTATGTATTTATTATTCTCATCAATGATCCAACGTGTGGATTGGCCTCCCCCAAAAACAGCAGAGTTATCTTTATAAGCAGATATTGCAGGTTGTTGCGTCTGTGCTTCTGTATTACGTATCATTGAGAATAGCGATTTTTGTTGTTTTATTCCATCAATGCGCCATTCTGCATTAAATATTTTATGTCTACAGTGTTCAGAATTTGCTTGCGCAAACATCATGAGTTCAGTAGTTGTTGGCTCTTTGTCAATGGCTTTATAATTTGCAATCAGATAATCTTTTTCTAAGTCTGATAAAGCCAAACCCAATTTTGAATCTATTTCATTTAATTTTTTAGGTGTATCCAACACTGATAATTTTTTTTCAGGCTGTGGATGATGCTCAGAAAAAAGTGTTTTTAGTTCATTTATTTGTTGATATGGAAACTCTGTCATCCTGTCATATAAAAGCCTTCCCATATTTCCATCTATATTAATTATCGATGAAAACTCTAGACAATTTGCCAATTCAATTCTTTTTACTGTATGAAAACCACAATTATGTAAAATATCTGTTGCCTTACTTGACCAAGGGGAAATTGTACCTGTTCTTGGTGCGATATAGATTTTATTTTCATCGCTTTTCACTATAACTTTTTTGGCATTTAGTAATTTTTCAAGCAATCCTATTTCAATTTTTTCATTGCTATCTACATTTAATAAGTAAATATTTGTGACTCCAATAACCTGGTTATTGTAGTTACATATTTTATCATTTAGCTTTTTTAGGCGAAAAGAACTATACGTAGAATCACCCTGTAAAATTATGATTTTATTTGACATTTTGAATTAATAAGAAGTTGTAGCATTGAAAGGCTGAATAATAGCATTTTTAATTGTTTAATGCACTATCAACACCTTCAAATTATCCAATGCTGATTTTGAATTATGTATAAATATGATTATATATATAAAAACCGACATTTTGTCGGTTTGTAACAACTCACCCTGTCATTCCTGCAAAGGCAGAAATCTATTGGAGAAAATGACTAGATTTAGTGATCATAATCAGTAACCTTCGTGATAATAACCAAAAAGGTGAGTAGTTACGCCGACATTTTAAATATTATGGAATACTTTTCTATTGAGCTTGCATTAGTGTCAATCTTTCCAAAAGCTTATCGGGAGGTAAGTATCCTGGCATTAATTTACCATTATCCGTTACCATTGCAGGTGTTCCTGTCACACCAGCTGCCTGACCCGCCATGTATTGTTCTTTTATTGGATTGTCACAAGATTTATTTTCTAGGCTTATTCCCGATTTTGCACTCGTCATAGCCACTTGTTTATCATCGGAACACCAGACCGTTACGGCTTTATCAAACGATGCTGACTTTAAGCCCGCTCTTGGGAAAAACAGGTAAGAAATACCTATTCCCAACTCATTATATCCGTCCATCTGATTATGTAGTTTACGGCAATATCCACAATCAATATCGGTAAAAACAGTCAAATGATGTTTCATTTCATCAGGGAAAAAATCTATTCTTTCTTGCTTACCAAATCCAGCAACTATTTCTTTGCGTATTCCTGACTTTTTATTTTCTGTCAAATCCTGACGACTTGCAGTCTCAATCATATTTCCATTTAACAAATACTTGCCATCACTGGATATATAATAAACTTCACCACCTCTACCCGTTTCTATAACAATCTCAGAAATACCAGCTACGGGAGTATCTTCCATTGAAGTCACTTTTGCGGTTGGTGCCAAACTTTTAACGCCTGCAATTATTTCTTTTGTTGGTTCTTTAGAATTTACCAAAGTCGCATTAAGAATTATTATTGCAGTGAATAAAGATACTATTATTTTATACATATTGAAATCCGATTTTTTATTTTTGTTAGACATGAGACGACAGATTTTAGTTCCAATTTATTTATATATCAACAGAAAACATAACTTTCTTAGCCTCTTGGGTGGTGCTTTTGATGAATTTTCTTTAATTTTTCTTTTGATACCAAGGTATAAATCTGGGTTGTAGATATATTTGTATGACCCAATAACATTTGTACCACCCGCAAATCAGCACCATGATTCAGTAAATGAGTTGCAAATGAATGCCTCAGCATATGCGGAGATGGTAAGGGATAAATCTCACACATTGATGAATACTTTTTAACTCTATACCAAAATGCTTGTCTTGTCATCTGCGTTCCGCGATTACTCAAAAACACATGTTGTGACTTTTTATTCTTTAATATTTTAGTTCTATATGTGACAATATATTCCTGTAAATAATCATTGGCATATTCGCCCATTGGTATAATTCGCTGCTTATCCCCCTTACCAATAACCTTAATGACACCCTGGTTTAAATTCACTTGCATAAGCGTTAAATTGATGAGCTCCGAAACTCGTATTCCTGTTGCATACATGAGCTCAAGCATACTTTTATCTCTAAATCCCATTGCAGTCAATTCATCAGGGCTAGATAACAACATTTCAATCTGTTGTTCAGATAGAGGATTTGGAAGACTATTTGTTGCTTTTGGATGTATTATCGCACTGAATGGATTGTTTTTTATTTTCTTTTCTTTTAATAAGAACAGCACAAATTGTTTAATTGAAGATAACTTTCTAGCAATACTCTTAGCAGATATGTTTTTTTTGCTTAACTGTTTTACAAAATTTTGGATATCAACTTCGACAAGTTTCAAATAGTCCAACTTATTTTTATTTATGAAACACATAAATTGACTGATATCTGAACCATAGCTGTCAATCGTATTATTCGAGAGGCCTTTTTCTAATTTTAAAAAATTAAAAAAAGCAGTAATATGTTGATTATTACTGCTTTCAATTACCACGGTGTAATAGTATTTATTATTCGATTATTGTATCATCGTCTGCCAACAGTTTATCTCTTGCGGCCTGCTCTCTTGCTTTCTTAGCTTGTTTCTCTAAGTGATCTATCCACTGTACAGCGCTATTCCGGGTCTTCTTGTATTTACTTGCACTCTTCAATGCTCTTATGGCACCACGGGTGTTGCCCATTTCACTTTCAGCCATGCCAAGAAGTAACCAAGCATTTCCTATCTTACTTTCCTTTAAACCACCTTTTTCTATCGCCGCACTTAAGGCTTGTTTGGCTTTATTCCACTCTTCTCTATCGAAATAAATATAGGCCCTCTGGAAATCAATTTTACCATCAGTTGACAGCTTGCTGGCTTCATTATAAGCATACAAGGCATTCTCCATTTCTGCAGCCGTATACCAAATTTTACCCAGATCATCCCAGCGCTTAAAACTTGGCTTGATAACGCCACTTTTTAAACCCTGTTCTAAGACTCTTCCTGCTTTATAAGGAACCCCAAGAAAAGCATACATTTTAAATAAATGCATTCTGTCTTTTTCTTCCACTATTAGTCCATTTTCATCTGCCACAACAAGCACAGCTAGTGCTTTGGCATCTTTCTTTAGATTAAAATAGACAGATGATAATCTTTTCCAATAATCTTTTTTATTGGGATTGATTTTAATTAAGGTTTCCAGTACCACTGAAGCTTTTTGAAATTGAGAAAGTTCCATATGTAGCGAATACAACAAATAGTTCCATTGCTCTTTTGGTTTTTCTGCTATACCGATGGCCTTTATCAATTTTGTTATAGCCTTTCTATACTGTTTAAGTTGTGAATAAGCATGAGCTTCCATGGCAAAGGTTGAGTCACTTATTTTATCTGTAACCTTATAGTAAGCAGTTAAAATATCAACTCCCTTTTTATATTTTTCCCCCGCTATATACATTTGCGCCATTTGTAACATCATGCCAAAGTGTGCCTGATTTGGTAAAGAGTCTGAATCAATCGCTTTTTGAAATCGTTTCGCAGCAGCAACATAATCGCCTTCTGCTGAATCCACCCAGCCAATGTATTGATTGACATTTGCTATTTCAAAACTATTTAGTCGTTTTGATGTGAGTGAGACAAGACCTGCTCGTGCTTCTACGTAATTCTCATCTGCAATCATTTCTTGAAGTTTTACAAATTTCTTATAAACAACCTCAGTAAAAGCTTCACTGTTAGTTCTTTTTCTTTCAGGATTACCTGTTTCGATTGAGGTGGCCAATAAACACTGTGAAAACAAACCAGCAATCATTAGTAGAATTAATTTTCTTTTATTAATCATTTACTTAATCTCCTGCTAATTTGAATTCAATTTTTGTGTAGCCACTTGCGTCATTGCTACACCATTTTCAATTTTAGGCTTAAATTTATATTTCAAAATGGCTCTTAATGCCTCTCTATCAAATATTCGTATGGGCTTAGATGCAATAACCTTAGGGTTAATTACTGTACCTGTCTCAGTTATGGTAAATGACATTTCCACCCAACCTTCAATCTTGGCAATTGCCGCCTTTCTTGGATAATTTGGAGCAATCGTTACCATTGGGATAATTCCACCGTCTTTACCCATGTCAATTCCTGCACCCATAGCTCCTAAAAATGGACCATCTCCACCAATGCCTAAATCCAAGGAAGGAATAGTAGGTGTTGGCATATTATTGACAACTTGCTGGTTCGACTGAACATTCATTTTTGGAGGAGGAGGCGGATTTTTTGGAGGAGGAGGCTTTTTCGGAATTCGCCTTTGTTTCTGATTGATATCCTCATCTATCTTCACTGGAGAAAAATCAATTGATATTTGATCATCATCTCCAGGCTTGTCATGACTGGAACTATTTACCAACCAATGCATACCAACAAACAAAAAGAAAGTAATCGCGACAGCTGGCATAGCTGATGTAGTGCTTCTTAAAATAGTACTCATACGATAATATCCCCCTTATTTATTCAGCTTTTGTGGCAGCAATAGAAATCTTTTCTACTTTTGCAGCCTTTATCTGATCCATCACTGTTACTAAATCACCAGTTCTCGAACCCCTATCTGCAATGATGACAGCCGATCCTTCTGGAGATTCTGCATGCATTTTTTCAACTACAGCGCGAACCGCTCTAATATCAACTTCTCGCTTATTAATCCAAATTTTTCCTGTCTCTTTTATCGCAATCAGAATATTGCCCTTTTTAATTCTCTGTGCTGTTTGTGCTGATGGACGATTAATCGAAACACCCGTTTCCTTAACAAATGATGTGGTTACAATAAAGAATATCAACATGATGAATACCACATCTAGCATTGGCGTGATATTAATTTCTGCTTCATCTTCGTGAAAATGTCTACGTCTCATTTCTTCTAGACCTCTTATTTAATTTATTTTTATATTACTGTTATACAGACAACTATTCTTGTCCTTTAGTTCAATGCAACACCCTAATGATGCTGCATTGAATCTTCTAGTTTCTCAGTTTCTGTTGATGCTTTTTGCTTGAAGTAGGTGGTAAAGAATACACCTGACAGCGCAGCAATCATGCCAGCCATAGTAGGAACTGTTGCCTTTGCAACTCCTCCCGCCATCGCTCTGGCATTGGAAGTTCCTTCAATTGCCATGATGTCAAATACGTTCAACATACCATACACTGTACCAAAGAGCCCTAATAACGGACTAATGGCAACTAAGGCATCAAGAAAGCCTACGCCTGACCGCAAACCAATATTGGCCTCTGATACCAATTGTTCTCGTACTCTTTTTGCATACCAGCTTGAGGTATCGGCTCTTTCATCCCAAGCTGTGAGAATCTTTTTCCTGATACCTGGATATGTAATCATATAGAACCATAATCTTTCAATTATCATTAACCACATAAAAAACAAAACCGCCATGATGGGCCATAGCACAGGCCCACCCATGTCAATAAAACTTAGAATATTATACCAAGCTTCTTGTAGCTGGAAAAACATCTTACTTCTCCGCCAATCTTGCGATTATTCCAGCACTTTGTTCTTCAAGTATTTGTGTTTGATTCCTAGCCATTGATTGCAAAATTGAATGCAAAATTGTTAAAGGAATAGCAACTACCAAACCAAGTACTGTGGTAACTAGGGCTTGTGAAATACCACCAGCCATAGATTTAGCATCGGCATTACCAAATAGTGTGATCATTTGGAAAGTTACAATCATACCTACAACTGTTCCTAGCAAACCTAGCAATGGTGCAATAACGTACATCACCTTGGTGAATGAAAGACCTCCTTCCAATGGGGCTGTTTCACGTAAAATAGCCTCATCCATCTTAAGCTCCATGGTTTCAATATCTGAATCTGGACTGTCAGTATATACATGCATGATTCTACCCAATGCATTATTGGTGTTTGGTGTTTTATTTTTCAATTGGCTCTTAATCTTGGAACCACTAATAAACAGGCTAATAAACTTCCATAAAGCCAATAACAAACCAAATGCCCCTAAACCAATGATGACATACCCAACTAGTCCACCCTGTTTGACTTTATCTTTAAGATCTGGAGTTTGTACAACCATTTGTAAAATCGTACCTTTAGTATAGTCTATTGGCGCATGTACAACTGTGCCTGGCGCGGCTTTAACAAATGTGCCCGCCATGCTTTTATATTTACCCGTTGGTTGTTTTGGTAGCCTGTAAAGAATACCTTTGTCAGAGAGTCCCTCAGCAGACCAAGTTAAGAAGTTACCATTCATATCGTATGCATTAAATGCACCCAATCTAATAACACTTACATTTTGCTCAACTTCACCTTCTCCATTTAAGACGGGTGCTGAAAATTTGACAATTTTGGCCTGTTCCGAAATTTCATGAGTCATTTCTAACCACAACCTTTTCAGCTCGGGGATTGTTGGCAATTTCTTTTGAGAAGCTAGTTCAGTTAAAAATACTGACCTATCTGGAAATTGTGCACTAGTTAAAGAATTATCCACACGACTTCTTAAATCACCCGAAAGAATCTTTACTGTACCTTGCATTTCCCCAAGGTTCCCTGATCTTTCATGAAGCACTGTTTCTAAATCTGCTAGAGTTTTTTCATTATCATCAAACTCCTGCTTTAACTCGTTTGTTCTTCGTTCTAATGCAGCTAATGTGTTTCTTGCATTATTCAATAATTTTTGCTGCTGATCCCTAGCTCCTTTAAACTCTGAAATTCTTTGCTTGTTTTCAGCAGAACTTTCTGTAGCAGATTTTCTTATGGCATCTACTAGTTCCGTCAAAGTCATAGCTGGTACAGATTGAGATACAAAAACGGTTGTCAGTAAAACTATTATTATTTTTTTCATATTTAAGCCTTTCATGTTATTGACCTCCAGCCGCTGCCTGCGCACCTAAAACAGGTAATCCAGCCAAATCGGGAGAAGCCTGTTTTTTTGCTACACGAATGGCTTCTTTGATTTCATCATTATATTTTCTGTCCAAAATTTCAAACTTGTTAAGATTAGCATTCCACCATCCTGATATTTCCTGGTTTAATGTTTGATAGATCAGTGTCGTTCTACCCACTCTCAAGAAATCAACTTTCTTACCACTTGGCAATGACCCGCCATAAGAATCAACTGATGAACCATAATCTAGCTCTATTCCATATGCTTCTGTTACTTTTCTGTATTTCTCAGCTGTAGTCACATCAGATTTACCCAACATATTTTCTAGCTTAGCTACTCTTTTTTGTCTTTCTTCTTTCTTGAATGGGATATCAGCTTCTACAATTTTATTTAGCGCATCTACCATCTCAATAATCATAGGCACCACTCCCCGGTTGGTTTGTTCCAAGGTTGTCATTTGATTGTTCATAGAAGAAATTTGCTCTCTTTGGTCACCCACAACTGTTTCCAACTGTTTATTATAAGCTCTCAAACTTTCTATTTCATTTAAGATGATCCTATATTTACCAGTCAAATCATCAGTTTGATCATTTAATTTATCTATTCTTACCTGTGCATTTGCCGAGGCTTTATTTGTGTTAACAGCAACCTGTACTGCCGTATTTAATTGTTGCGCATTTATGCTACTAACCAACAACATCAATACAATACTTGTTATTATTGTTTTCAGAACCTTACTATTTTTACTATGATTTAACATACCGTGTTTTACTCTAATTCAGATTAAGGAAAATCAGATGTTTTTAGCATCTTTTTTAATTTAAAAAGACACATTTACACCTGCACTCAACTTTAAGTATGCCTAGAATACAGTTCTTTAACTGAAAAGAAAAGTATTTATTCAATGATTTTTTGATTTTTATTTCTTTTCAATCTTTTGTTTTTTTGATTTTTATTATTGATTTTTAAGGTTTTATCATATTAGAAAGTTATAATATACTAATTTTTTACTAGAGAGAAACATGATTAATACTCCCGTCTGGAAACATTTTGCTGCTTTTATTTATGATATATTCCCATTGGTTGGAATTTTCATATTGACCTCTTTTATTGTCATGATATTTAAAAATGGTGAGATTGTTGAACCTCACAATTTATGGTTCAGCTTATTATTACTTTGCGAAATAATATTCTATTATGTTTACTCCTGGAAAAAGGGTGGACAAACGCTTGGAATGAGGGCATGGAAAATGATAATAGTTCCGAATCATGCCAATCAAAGCCACTTAACTTGGACTCAGGCGTTTATTCGTTTATTTGCAGGTATATTTTCTACTTTATTATTAGGTACAGGTCTTTTTTGGAAGTTATTTTCGAAAAACAGTCTTTCTTGGATGGATACTGTCAGTGATTCAGAAACCAAAATACTTGATTAATAGCATTGATCAATAATAAATTAACTTTATTTCTTTTTTTGCACTCGAAGATAAAACAACACTGAAAAAAGGATAATCGCTGATGGTAAGAAGGTCACAACTAAAGGGTGAACATGAAAAACCTCCCCAACATTTAACAGTGTACGATTAACCAAATATAATACGATGCCTAACATGACACCTATCAATAACCTTTGACCAAACCCACCTGAACGCAACAAACCAAATAAAAATGGCAGTCCAGTTAAAGCCGTTGCTATGACCAATAAAGGATAAGAAAATTTTGACCACAGGGCAATATCATATTTTATAGGTATATTTTCTTTATTCACCTGAAAGTTTTTGTATTTAATAATATCTCTGATACTTAAATATTTTGGGCGTGAATGAACTATACTTAGTATTTCTGGTTCTATTCTTGAGGGCCAGCTTTGCTTTTCCAGAAACTGAGTGCTTACACCCGATTCAACAAACTTAGTAACCTCCAGATTAAATAGCTCCCAACTCTTGCCTTTGTGAATGGCTTTTTCAGCCTTGGACACTTTTATAACCTGTAATTTATCATCTAATTCATAAACAGTAACGTCATTCATAATTATATTTTTGTTAGGGGCATCATAATCACCGCCTATTGGCACAGCATTAAATATAATATTCCCATCTCTTATCCACACGCCTGTATTAACACCAAGGCCTACGTCTTTATTAATTTTTGCACTTCTGAATGACTCTGCCATCAATTTAGCAGGCGGGACAATAAATTCGCCCATCAAGGACATCGGTAACAACCAAATGATTAATGCCACGATTGTAATCCCTGCTATTTTAAATCGACTGATTCCTGCTGATTGAATGACCACCAGTTCAGAACTGGCTGCCAAAGCACCTAAGCCAATCATCACACCCACGACACTACTTACGGGGAAATTATCATAAATTCTACTGGGAATAGTCAGCAGGGTGTAAAACAATGCGCTACCGATGCTAAAGTCACCTTTACCAACCGCATTAATTTGTTGGATAAATCCAATAAGAACATCTAAAGTCAAAAACATAGTAATGGCCAAAACTACCCCGAAACTAATAGATTTGAAAATATACTTATTTAAAGTCGAAAACATTTTTACTATTACCAAAGTTATTTAAGATGAATTGTCTGCTTTATAGATTCGCCAAAATCCATAAGCAATAAAAATGACATGTACCCACCAGGTTCCGATCCATGGAGGAACCTTATCTTGTATTATTAATGATAAAGCAATGGTTAATAGATTTAAATAAACAATATATATTAACAATCCCAATATCAAACTACCATACTTGCCATCTCTAGGTGAAGTTTTTGAAATAGACAAAGCCAACAATATAAGTACAACTACAACCAGTGCTGGCGCCAACCTTTCATGTAACTCCGCTTTATCAACCAACCTGTCAGATTTTAATAATTGTGAAAGGCTCTTGCCATCTTCATCTACATCAACAGATTTGCCCTTTAATTTTGGCAACTTAATATCATTTCTTTCAAACCGCATCAATTGATATTTTTTACTTCCTGGCACTCCTTCGTTTCGAAAGCCATTAAATAATGAAATATATCGTTCTTTGGTTAACTCATCCTCATATTGATAACCATATTCCGCAGTTAAAGTATCAACTCTGTCTTCGTGCTTAACGTTTACAAATATATTTTCCAGGCGATTTTTCTCAGTATTTATTTTACGTACGTAAATAACCGAGTTGCTGCCTGACAATTCCTGAAACACACCTTCTTTCAACCCCATCAAAGAAACATCTTTACTGGCTGCCAAAGTCAACTGCTCTGATGTCCTTGATGCCAAAGGCACAATAAATAGCGAAAGAAACAATATGAAAAGGAAAAAAAACAACATCTGCGGAAAATACATCCTCAACATTTGTCTCGTGCTTATGCCAAAGGAATGGAACATAACAATTTCTTGATTACGATACATCTGCGCTAGCTTAGACAACACTGCCAAATATAATGCCAATGGAATTAAGATAGAAAATATATCAATGGTACGCAAACCAAGTTCCACATATAACATCGATGCTGGCAATACACCCCTGGCAACTGCTCTTAAGGTTTCAGCAAATATTGAACCAACGCTGACTAAAAATAATACCATTAAAATGGCAATAAAAGCTTTAAGTGTCTCTTTTCTTAAGTAGTGACCTAAAATTTGCAATGTTTTTCTCAAAAAGGGTTCATTAAATACTAGCACAACTCAACATAGTTGTTTAAAATGCTCGACTGGTTAGGAGTTAGCATTAAACTGAATTATTATACAAAGGGCGAATCTTAACATACACAAATAAAAATATAATGGAGAATCGCATGAAAATCACATCATCATTGATGACCCCGATCAAATCTGAATCTGATGCTTTAATCGTTAGTTTCTTTTTAGGTGAGAGCTTTAGTCCCTCTGCCAAAGATGCAGATGAGTTATTGAACAAACAAATAACACAATTACATAAAAACAGAGATTTTACAGCTAAAGCTGGTGAAGTATTAACTTTATTCACCAATAATGGACAAAGAGTTGTCTTGGTTGGATTAGGCAAAAAATCCAAATGTGATTTAGGCACATTACAAATGGCTAGTAAAAATGCAATTAAAGCCTTGGTAAAAACCCCAGCACAGTCCGTCAGCAATTATATCAGTGCCAATGAGTTTGAAAACATTGATAAAGCAACAGTATGTAAAATCATCTGTATTGCAGCATCACATGCTGTCTATCGCTACGAAACCACAAAAAACTTCAAAAAAGATAATAAGCACAGTTTAAAATCCATGGATATCTATGCTGATGAAAAATTAGCAAGCACAGTCAGACATGCCTCATCCATCGCAATTGGGGTAGAAGTATCCAGAGAACTGGGTAATTTACCTGCAAATATATGCAACCCAGATTACCTTGCCAAACAGGCCGAAGATATTGCTAAAAAATATGACAATTGTTCATTAAGTATTTTAGATAAGAAAAAAATGGAAAAATTAAAAATGGGCTCGCTTTTGGCTGTTGCTCGTGGTTCTCGTAACCAACCAAAAATGATTGTCTTAAAATATAATGGTGCAGATAAATCACAAAAACCACATATACTGGTAGGTAAGGGCATCACTTTTGATACTGGTGGTATTTCCTTAAAACCTGGCTCAAATATGGATGAAATGAAATATGACATGTGTGGTGCAGCAACAGTTATTGGCACTTTTGTAGCCGTAGCAGAAATGCAACTACCAATTAACCTCATTTGCATAGTTCCTGCTGTTGAAAACATGCCTGATGGAGATGCTTATCGCCCTGGAGATGTGGTGACAAGTTACTCTGGAAAAACCATAGAAGTCTTAAACACAGATGCTGAAGGTCGAATGATCCTATGTGACGCCTTAACCTATGCACAAGAGTTTGAACCTCAAGTTTTAATCGACCTTGCAACCTTAACAGGTGCCTGTGTTGTCGCATTGGGTCATGTTGCATCAGCAGTCATGAGCAAACAAAGCCAATTGCCACAAGACATTATTAATGCTGGTATAGAAATTCATGATCGCGCTTGGCCATTACCACTATGGGATGATTACCAAAAACAAATTAACACTTCATTTGCTGACATGCAAAATATTGGTGGTTTTGCTGCTGGCACCATAACCGCAGGATGTTTTCTGGCTCGCTTCACAGAAAATGTCAACTGGGCACACATTGATATCGCAGGAACAGCCTGGGAAAATAAAAAAGAAGGTGCAACTGGTCGCCCCGTTGCCATGATGTCACAATATTTAATTAACGAAAGCCAAAAATAAAGAATAAAACCATGATAGAAAAGTACGACCCAAAACAAATAGAAAGCAGCTGGTATAAAAAATGGGAAGATGCCGGTTATTTTGCGCCAAGTGATGATGGTAAAAAAGCAGATGAAACATTCTGCATCATGTTACCGCCTCCAAATGTGACGGGCTCTTTACATATGGGTCATGCTTTTCAGGATACCATCATGGACACGCTTATCCGCTATAACCGCATGCAGGGCAAAAAAACTTTATGGCAATGTGGCACTGACCATGCAGGTATTGCCACACAAATGGTAGTGGAAAGACAACTCTTGGCCGAAGGCATTAAACGCACAGATTTAGGTCGAGAAAAATTCCTGGATAAAGTTTGGGAATGGAAGGATCATTCCAGCGGCACCATTCAGGGACAAATACGTCGCCTGGGTGCATCTGTTGACTGGGAGAACGAACGCTTCACCATGGATGAAGGTTTATCTAAAGCTGTTGCCAAAGAGTTTATTGATCTTTATGAACAAGGGTTAATCTATCGCGGCAAACGATTGGTTAACTGGGATCCTGTTTTACAAACTGCATTATCTGATTTAGAAGTTGAATCCAAAGAAGAAGATGGTTTTATGTGGTATTTGCGTTACCCTCGCAAGGATGGCAAAGGTTATATTGTTGTTGCCACTACCAGGCCTGAAACCATGCTGGGCGATACCGCTGTTGCCGTTCACCCTGATGATGAACGTTATCAGGACTTAATAGGGCAGGAAATTGAACTGCCTTTAACTGGACGCAGTATTTCAGTCATTGCTGATGATTATGTTGATATTGAACTGGGTACAGGTTGTGTGAAAATCACACCCGCACATGATTTTAATGACGCAGACATGGGTAAACGTCATGATCTGGACATAATAAATATACTCACAGATGATGCAAAAATAAATGATGACATGCCAGGAAAATACCGAGGTATGGACAGGTTTGATGCACGTAAACAAATTATTGCAGATTTTGAAGCATTAGGACTACTGGAAAAAATCGTTCCACACAAGCTTATGGTTCCTCGTGGCGATCGTTCACATTCGATTGTAGAACCATATCGCACCGACCAATGGTATGTCAAAGTAGAATCTATTGCCAAGAGCGCATTAGATGTGGTCAAAAGTGGTGAAATAAAATTTGTACCCGAGAACTGGGACAAGACTTATTATCAATGGATGGAAAATATTGAAGACTGGTGCATCTCACGCCAGCTGTGGTGGGGGCATCGCGTTCCTGCCTGGTATGATGACGATGGTAAAATATATGTAGCAGAGGATGAAGCTGCCGTTCGTGCCAAATACAAGCTGGATGAGGGTGTTAAATTATCACAGGATAATGATGTCTTTGATACATGGTTTTCATCAGCATTGTGGCCTTTTTCCACTTTAGGCTGGCCTGAAAATACGCAGAGGCTACAAGAATTTTATCCTACACAAATACTGGTTACTGGTTTTGATATCATATTTTTCTGGGTAGCCCGCATGGTCATGATGGGGATGAAATTTATGAATAAGATTCCTTTTGAAACCATTTACATTCATGGACTCATCAATGATGGACAGGGTCAGAAAATGTCCAAGTCCAAAGGAAATGTATTAGACCCT
>JAESTH010000034.1 GCA_016763695.1 Alcanivoracaceae bacterium | reverse complement strand
GGCAGTACCACCTGTGATGCTACAGGTTTGATTGGGCGTTGTTGGTGAAGTAAATACCGTAAGGGCATAAGTTGAACCATCTGCCTGTGCAGCAAAGCTAAAGGCCAGACTGCCACCTTCGGTTATGGTCTGATCATCACCACCGTTGTTTTGTAAGGTTACACTGTTGTCCGTAGCCAGACCAGTGACCGTACCACTTACTGTATAAGTAGTGGTGGTACATGTGACCAATACATCGATTACATTGGCTCCAGCTAAAGTTCCAGAACCATTATCGGCGACACCGCCTCCTGAAATTGTACAGGTTTGTGTGGCTGGCTGGGATGAAACAGTAACTGCATAAGCACTGCCATCGTCTTGTGAGGGAAAAGTGAAAGACTGCAGCCCCATATCTGTAATGGTTATGTCATTACCATTATTGTTTTGCAGTGTAACAGACCCAATAAGACCAGAGACACTTCCACCAATGGTATACGTATCAAGAGTTACACTTATATTGACGGTTCCAATATCACATTTACTTGGACTACCATCATCACATACCATGTATTGAAAACTATCGGAGTTGTTGCTTGAATCATCATGAGTATAGCTAAATGTGCCATTGGCAAATAAAGTAACGCTGCCATTGACTGGATTTGTTGCAGGGGTTAAATTGAGGCTAGACATATCAAAACTATCTGCATCAGTATCATTGAACATGAGTGAGGTCTGCATATTGGTCAACTCAGTTATGGTTTGGCCTTGGTTCACACTCGCATCATCTGCCTGTGCTGAAGGTTGGCTATTGCAAAAATGTCCATGTGCGGTGCCCCAGCGTCCATCTTCACCTATTAGAATGGTACCTCGGGTAATAGCATATTTATTGTAAACCCAAAAACATTCACCATCTGGATCCAAAGAGGCACTGATATAATCTCCCCATCGATTGCGGGATCCGCCAAAAGTCCTTTTGTAAAAATCTGTGCCACTTCTGATGGTGATAGCACCACGATTTGTGCCAGCTGCATCTGCTGGAGACCTGATGGTCATATAAGATCCTGCAAATATGGTAGAGGCTGAAGCAGAGTAGGCGACTGCAACACCACCATCGTCATTAACGGCTATAGCAGGGAAAAAAGTATAGGTACCTGTTGCTAGGTCTTCTCCTCCGATCGTGCCGACATCAGCTATTGAGCTTGTAGTTACAGCAGCAGTGACATCTACATCTAGCTCAGCCCAAAGAGCCGTTGTTTCACCCGCATCTGGGTCCCCTACATTGGGAGTGACTGTTGTTGCTGTCCACAGTGAATTTCCACGTAATACGGCATTTAAAGTTCTTCTGTCATTTACCTCTATTAAATCTACGGTTCCTGATTGGGGTGCATCTGCTAAAGCAGCTAATAATGCATCAGCATTTCCAAAATTAACAAAGTTGGTTGAAATTGTTGGGATGCCCGTTGGTGTGTCTACCTGAATAACCTGAAAAAACTCATCTGTTCCATCAGTTAATCCAGAGTATGAAACTAAATAAGTTCCAAAGGATGCATTTGCAGGAATCCCAAAAATATGAGCAGGTTGCTGTGTTTGAGCAAAATCGCCAGGAGGAACAGGATCTATTATACTTACAACTGCTGTGTTATTGTCGTAAAAGCCTCCAGTTGTACCCTTGTCAATAATGAGGAGGCGATTAGCTTTAAATACTTGTGACCCAGTTGATGCGAATGAAAACATGTTGCCAGCTATATAAATAGCTTCTTCATCAACAGAAAAACCAGGGTAATCCAGCCAACTGTTAGTTCCTCCTATGACCTCATCTACATCTATTCTGGTGAAATACCAGGTGCCAGTAGGATCACTGGTGGCAGAAACTGCCACCAGTACTGCTGAGTTATCATCCATTGTCACTCCAGTGTTAACTGACTCTAGTGTTACGACGACAAATCTGTTTTCATATTGGTCATATATAACTTTGGGATCGAAAGTTTCATTGGCGGGACTGAGGCCTGAAAAAAAGATTTTTAAACTTTGAGATAATTGTAATGCACCTGCTTTTGTATAAATTTCAATGCTGGTATTAACCACATTTACTACATGGTTAATTCCTGCGGCAGCATGTGGATCAGCCGGGATATTAAAAAAACCTGTATTGGTAGCATTTGAGTCAAAGTCTACAGACTCAATTGAGGATTGTAACGACTTATTTAACACTGGTGATTGTTTATATTCTATTGGATCTGATATGGGATCTCCATATTTATAGCTCTTAACAGCATTCATTGATTTGGGAGCAGGCGGTTCACTTTGGGTGAGTTGTTGAGCCAATATTAGTGTTGCAGCATCTTGTTTTATATTGACATGGGGTCTTATTACCTGGCTCTGAACCACCTCTTTATCAATGTTGCCCAGAGAATAAATTTCTATATTCTCTGGTGTTTTGAAGGATTCTGGATGATTAGTATTGCTACTATTTTGCTTGCTACATGCAAAGAGTAGTGCGACCAGTATTAACAGCGTTGTGTTATTTAATGCCTTCATTTCAATCCATAATTTTGTGAATATGCGAAATTATACCACTGATTTCCGTTTAGGCATTTGTTATGAATATATTACTTAATATACCTTTAGAGTTAATACAATACCAAAAAAGAACCATCAGGTAATGAGCTGACAGCAGCACTGCCAAATTGTGTCGGGCTCATTCCTTTTGTTGAAGCTGTTTTTATCGGGTTGCCCTTCGGGTCAAATAATTGAATTTGTAACTCGCCACCTGAAAAATAGCCATTACCTTCACTCCACACAATGACTTTATATCCTGTATTGTTAAAAGCTACAGCAGGGTGTTTCTGACGAATATCTTGCTTAGGCTCACGTACTAATGAGGTTTTTATATTTCCATCTTTTAAATTTGTTGTGTAAATTTTTCCTGCTGTTTCCCAGGTTAGCCAATTATTGCCTTTTGCATCACGGGCTAAATTATTGGTGCTAACAGGACAGGAGCTGTACTCCCAGGTATCAATCAATTGGGTGCTTTTTTGTTGACTTGTCATTGATAACAGTTGCATGTGTCGCCCATTACCATTCGTGGCACTGCGATACGCGATAAGCAAATCACCCTTGCTATCATAATCACTGGCATAAGCACAACAGCCACAGCCACCAATGCTTTGGTCGCCAATCATTTTTTCTTCCCCAAAGCTCTGGCCTCCATCTGAGGATGTCATAGAGTATACTGTGCGCTCCTTTTCATCCCATCCAGCCATCCAGCTCAGGGATATTTGGTTTTTGTAGGCTGAGATCACGGCACTGGCTTCTGCGCCCTCCAGATATTTGGATACCAATGATCGTGGGCTTTCAAATTTCTTAAGTTGTAAATCCGATCGACTGTACATATGCCCTGTTGGTTTTTGTCCCAGCCAGGTCACATGTAAACGACCTTGTCCATCTGCTGCCAGTTTGGCTGTGGCAATCACATCAGGTCGACGATATGTTTTTTGAGAAATCTGAATAGGTTTTGACCAAGTATTTTCTTCATATTGGTATTGTTTGTAATATAAATTTCCCATTCGAGTTTTGGGGTCTTCAATCTTAAAGTAAAGCAAATGAACTCGCCCCAATGCATCATATAATAGTTTTGGTTGAAGCTCATTTTCGCTCATTGCTATTATTGTTATTTTAGGGCTGGTTTCTGCGTACAGATTAATGGGTATAAAAAGGCAGAAGGAGAATATGGTTATTAGCCACAATTTTATAGATGTTGATTTCATTTTTTTATTTTAGCCTATTTGTTGTTGTTTGTTTTCCTGTAAGCCGGTGCTTTTTACAGGTTTAAATTCTACCATGATAATTTTGTTTTAGTTGTGGATATTGCTGTTTTATTATTTTTAGGAATTCATTTCTTTTGGAGAAAAATAAATATGCTGTATATAAAATAGCTTGTTTTAATTGGAGCTAATATTATTCCAATTGCTATTAGAGAGCTTAATACAACTAGTGTTGTGACGAATAAAAAATGTAAAAATCTCTTTTTGTATTATAGAATTTATTAATAGCGAGTTATCATATGGCACATTGCTCTTCCATTAACACTTTTGCGTTCTTTCTCTTTTATGATTTTGTTGTTATTTGATCAAACACAAAAAAGCCCCAATAAAAATTGGGGCTTTTTATATTTTCACTTATGGAAAATGATTTAGAAGCCTGAGGACATACCTGCCATGCCACCCATACCGCTCATGTCACCCATGTTTGGTATTGCAGCACCTGGATCTTCTTTTGGTAAGTCTGCAACCATACATTCGGTAGTAATCATCAGACCAGCAACAGATGCAGCATTTTGTAATGCTGAACGAGTTACTTTAGCAGGATCGAGGATACCTGCGGCAATCATATCAACATATTCACCTTTAGCGGCATCATAACCATAATTGCCTTCACCATTTTTAACTTCATTAACAACTACAGATGCATCTTCACCACAATTGTTGACGATTTGACGTAATGGCTCTTCCATTGTTCTTTTAGCAATAGCAATACCAACATTCTGGTCTTCGTTATCACCTTTTAGATCGCCAATTTCATTTAATGCTCTGATTAATGCAACTCCGCCGCCAG
>JAESTH010000083.1 GCA_016763695.1 Alcanivoracaceae bacterium | reverse complement strand
TTGATTACCTTGGATGCTGCATCCGCTTTTAATTCTTCTGCTTGAGCTCTGATTTGAGCAGCTAAATCACTGTTATCAGTGGTTGAATTGGGGTCATTTGGATCCGTTGTTCCTTCAGGAAGAGAAATTGGCGCTCCAGCTCTTACGGCAACATCAATCACCAAACCTACCGCAACACCTTGGGCAACCAATGCAGCAACATTTGCACTCACTGATACAGTCGCTGCGATAATTGCTACAGTAGATGCCACTAGCCCTGCAGTGTAAACAGGAATTAATGCACAACCAACCAATACAGCACAAGAAGCTATCGCACCAGACAATAATGAACTGGCTGTTGTCAATGTCGTAACTGCAGCTGCTAATGTAAATGCTGCCATCGCTGTATTGGCTATACCCAGCAGGATTTGTGCACCAACAATAACTCCAGCAGTTGTAGCACTCTTTCTTATGCTCACAACAGATGCTAAATTGTCTTCATGTGTCACTTTAGCATCAGCCAATAAATTTAATGAATTTAGAGCTGTGTCACAATTAAGAGTACTCGATAGTTCGTCAAATGATTTGGTGAAAACAGTATCATCATAATTTTCATTATGTTCTTTATTGGCTGCTTCGAAGTCTAAAGAATTAGTCGCATTTCTGCCATCAAATGGTGTGGCCCCTCCATCAGAATTGGTGAGCCCAGCAGTAACTATAACGTATGGTACAGCTCTAGTGGTTCCGCCTGGTAACATTATGTGTGCATATGTGGCTGAAAATGTACTGGCTTTGCCGCTGGCAATTGCAGTACAAAAATCCAACCCATTGATGTTATTAAGTATTGTTATCGAACCATGCGAATCTGTGGGATTAAATAAGTCTGTAATATTAGCAAGATCTGCCCCAATTCCAGAGTTTCTAAATACAGCATATCTAATAGGGATTGAGCCAATTCCTACATAGTCTTCATTTAACCCTAATGTTTTATACGGAATCGTACCTATACTGTTGTTGCCACCGCAATTTTCAAAACCATTATTGCTGTTGTCTGGGCAAGGAAGACGGTTAAAAGTTGCGATAAAACCCATTAGCTGATCATCCATTTTAACTAAAATAGAATTATCAACCTCTACATGTTCACGTTTGACAATATATGGCATGACATTTATCAATGCCACAAATAGCCCTATCATTATCAACATTACGATTGATAGTTCCCATAAATTGAAACCAAATTGTTTTAATACTTTGTTGTGTCTATTGATATACATCATCCACCTCGTAGAATGCCTACTTCCCCAATTAGTTTGTAAACAGGCAAGAATAATGCCACTATCATTAAGATAAATAATAACCCAGCAAAAATGATAACCAATGGCTGAATTATCTCACTGATAGATGCCACGGTGTGTTCAAAACGTTTTCTGTATTCCTCTGCTAAATAGTTGAGCTGTTTATCCAATGTACCTGTCTGTTCACCTATACTGGTCAACCTCAACACAAAACTTGGAAATACTTTCGCCAATCGGAGTTCATCAGTGAGTGTATTGCCACGCATGACACCTTTTCTCACTTCAATTATTTTTTCTCGATAAACTTCATTTGTAATTGATGCTTCAATTATTTCTAGGCTCTTAATGATTTCAACACCTGATGATATTAACAAACTCAGATATTCAGTAATAAATGCTAAACCAGATGATTTCATTATGGTTCTTGAAACAGGTAACCTGAATAATAGTTTGTGTACTTGGAATCTAAAAGGTTGATTGTATTTGTACAAGGCCATTAAGATGAAAGTCAAAATTATAAAAAACAGTAAATAAACAAAAAAATAATCATGTATATGATTCGAAAAAGCCACTGTCATTACTGTTATTGTTGGTAAATCCACCTGCATTTGTTTAAACAAATCAGAGATATTTGGTACCACATAATATAACCAGAAAATCGTTGCACAAATGATACTGGTAAACACAAAGGCGGGATATATCATGGCTCTTTTAGTATCTCTGGTAATACTTACAATTCGGTTCATGTGTTCTGCTGCATCACGTAAGGTACGATCCTGGTTGCCTGATGTTTCGCCAATGTGAGCCAGGTAAATAACCGTTTTAGGAATGGTATCGGCATGTTTTTCAAGGCTTTGGCCCAGCGTTAAACCTGAGCGCATAGATTCCAGTAAATTTTCTGCTAACTCTCTTACCTTAGGTTCCGAATCACCTGATGTCATTTCCTCCATGGCCGTGAAAATAGGAATACCCGCTTTTAACATGACAGATATATTGTGAAAAAATTCTGCCAATGCCGGCTTGCTGATATAATTTCCTGTTATTTTATTCCAAAAATCATAAACATATAAAAACCAATGTGGCAGTATAATTAAACTTAAAACAATGGCATCTTTGCGCTTTTCTATAAAAACTTGTGCCGAGCGTTCGTTTTCCATCAATAATCTGGAAATACCTCTTTGGGTTTTCCCTGATTGTAATAATAATCTGTGGTAATAACACTTCATGTCTAATCTAGCTCCTCTCCGATGATACGCATGTATTCGTCAACTGATGTCATACCGTTTAATACTCGATTTTTTGCCATTCTTCGGATATCAATTAAGCCGTTTTTCTCAACTATTTTGGATATTTCTTCTCTGCTCGCATCAGTCGCAATAGCGTTAGAAAGCGCTTTGCTTATCGGTAGTATTTCGTAAATTGGCATACGCCCAAAAAATCCACTGCCTTCACAATGGTGGCAGCCTTTGCCTCTTTTTAATTCTCCTATATTATCGTTATTACTTACTTTTCTCCATTCATCTATTTCAGGTGTATATGCCTCTGTACAGTGTGGGCACAGTTTTCGCAGCAGCCTTTGAGAGACCACGCCGATCAGACTGTCAGCAATAATTTGGGAGTTTATTCCTAAAGATTTTAGTCTGGGTATTACACTAATGGCACTGTTAACATGTAGTGTCGAGAGTACCAAATGCCCCGTTTCAGCAGCTGTCATTGCTGCCAAAGCTGTTTCTTGGTCTCTAATTTCACCAATGAGCATGACATCTGGATCATGACGTAAAAAATGGGTAATGGCAGTTTCAAAAGTATAGTTTGCTTTGCGATTTACTTGTGTTTGGCAAATCACGGGCAATTTATATTCAATCGGGTCTTCTATGGTTAAAATATTTTTGCCACTCAAACCATGTGCCCGTAGCCCAGCATGTAATGTAGTGGTTTTTCCACTTCCTGTTGGGCCTGTCAGTAAAACAATGCCTGCGGGTTGGGAGAACATTTTTTTCATGGTTTCCAAATCTTCTGGTAAAAAACCAAGTTGACTTAAGTCTCTGACTAATATTCCACCAGGAAGCAGTCTTAATACAACGTTTTCTCCATATTCTGTCGACAAAGTAGAAACACGCACATCATAAGGCGTTTCAACAACTTCTGTAGCAAAACTTCCGTCTTGTGGCAGGCGCTGTTCGGTTATGTCCATTTTTGCCCGCATTTTTATACTAGAAACCAATCTCACAACGGCTTTAGACATTCCAACTATTGGTTGCAGTACACCATCAACCCTAAATGATATGTGTGCACTATTGGCATCTGGCTGAATATGTATATCCGTTGTCCGTCGTTTAACTGCCAAATGAAGAATATAGTCTAAAAGTAAATCTGGATTGTGAACTTGATCTATGTCTTTTTTGAGGATAGTGATTTCTTTCTGAACCAGATTTTCTATAGGGTAGTTGCTAAAAAAATAGTGATATTTTATGCTGTTGGCAACTTTGCCAAAATCCGCCATCATTAAATAAGGCCTCAATCCTGAGCGCTTTGTCACTATTTGCGATACATATGCTAAATTAGCATTACCGACGATAACCATCAATCTGTCACCAATTCGTTTAATAGGTAAGAATTTTGAGCGTAAGCATAATTCCTGATTAAACATAGCTAAAACTTCAGCATCGGGTGTTTCAATTTCATGTTGTTTATAATATTCTAGCCCCATTTGCATGGATAAAATGGGTGCCAGTTCACTGTCCGTTATCATGCCTAAGCGTACCAATAATTCACCCAGTTTTTCTTCGGTTATTTTTTGTTTTTGTAAAGCATATTTTAACTGCTCTGAAGTAATCAGTTTTTGAGAAAACAACAAGGTACCGATAGCAACTTTAGTATTTTTTGCTTTATCATCGGATTGTTCAATATGTATTTCTTCTGCTAGATTTGCCATTGTTTTTATTGCTCTAAGTCAGTTGTAATTGAGTTATTGGCCAGGCTATATACTGGTTTTGTAATAACTTTGTTGTTGTTTCTGGTTTTGTTTCTGTTGTTACTTGCAGGTAAATCTGTACCAATATTTAAACTATTGATATTTGATTTCTGCAATTGGTATAGCGTCATTTCATCAGGAAAACCACTGGTATTTAAGCCTACAGATTTCTGGAATTTAGAAATAGCCGTTATTGTTTTCTCTCCAACAATTCCATCAATAACAGATTGATAAAACCCTTCATCTTGTAAATTGTTTTGTAATATTTCAATGCGCTGAGAATAATAACCTTGATAAAATGCATATAAATTAATATCTGGTTTCCAAAATGTTAACCATCTGTGATTGTTGGCAATGGTAAACATCCAAATTTCTTTACCATACTTAGATCTTATTTTTTTATCACTGAATAGAACCCTGTATCCAAACGTGAGAAAAAGATGGTTTTCAAATGAATTGAAATCGTTGTTTTTTAAAGATGTAGTAAAACTTTCATTCAATGAACTCAAACCAAATTGTTGTAGGTAACTGTATATATTACTGTTTGATTGTGTCAATTCAAGCTTGCTTTCAAGTTCAAATTTAGGTATTGAAATTGGTTTTTTTATATTCGCTAAATTAACCAACTTATTATCGTTGTTAGATATTAGTTTTGACAAATTTATGTCTTCTAGTTCATTTATCAATAGACTCTTATATTGATAAGAAAAATAAACTGCAACAATAATGATGACTGAAGCGACAGCTAGCCAACTTTGATTAAATTTAAGGTTTTGTTTGTTTGCAGTTGGAAACGAAATTTCCTCATACGCCTTTGCAATGAGTGTTTTATTGATTTTGTGATTCCCAAAAGCTGCTACTACATACAAACACCGATCCATCACTAAATTAACTTGTCGCGGATATCCTTTTGTGAGTTTGTGTAGTAGATTTAAAGCATTCTTATCAAGTGTGATTTTCTTATTTGATCCAGCTCGGGTTAATCTAAAATCAACGTATTGGTCAAGCTCACTTAACGTTAGTGCTTCAATACTTATATTTAATGCGATACGGCTCTTAAGTTGGCGCATATCGTTTCTATTTAAGGTGGTTAATATTTCACCCTGTGCAACTAAAATAATCTGTACCAGCTTATTTTGATTGGTTTCCAAGTTTG
>JAESTH010000082.1 GCA_016763695.1 Alcanivoracaceae bacterium | reverse complement strand
TAACCACATCCATATCAGCAGCACTTTCAACAGCTCCAAATACTGAATGTTTACCATCCAACCAAGGCGTTGGCTCATGGGTGACAAAAAATTGTGAACCATTGGTACCAGGTCCAGAATTTGCCATTGATAACACACCTGCTTTATCATGTTTTAAACTGGCATCAAATTTATCTTCAAAACGGTAACCAGGTCCACCAGTACCCGTACCAAGAGGACAACCACCCTGAACCATGAAGTTAGGGATCACCCGATGAAACGATACATCATCATAAAACCCCTTTTGTGCTAAATTTACAAAATTAGCAACTGTAACAGGCGTTTCAGATGGAGTTAGAACTAAATTAATATCACCTTTATTGGTGTGTATCACTGCTTTCAATGTCATTTTATTGCTCTTATATATTTTTAAAATTAAGCCATAATATAAGGACTTAATTTAAAAACCCAAGATCAAAACAAGCATTAGAGCTATATTGGTAACTAATCATTTAAAACCCATCTCTTGCCATTAACAAAAACACTGCCACTACCATCATCAACTAGTTTGAAGCGGCCGGCTAATTCATTTATTTTAATTGAACCCGAACCATCATCAATTGATACATTCCCTGCAACTCTATCAATATTAATAACACCAGAACCATCATCAATATGAACATCTCCCTTAACATCACTTATTTCGAGATTACCAGAGCCATCATCGATTTCTATATCATCGCCTATATTGCTTATATAAATTGAACCCGAACCATCATCAATTTGCAGGCTTCCATCAATGTCAGTTATTTTTAAATGGCCTGATCCATCATCAATTTCAACATTCATTTTCTGAGGAATGATAATATCCAGATCAATTGAAATATTTGGACTTGACAATGAAAACCATTTTTTCTGAGTCATGGCTTTTAATACTAATGATTTACCCTTATTTTCTAATGTTAATACCATTTTACTGCTAAAAGCTGCTTTTAAGTCTTCAATATCATCATATTTTTCTGAATATATTTTTGCTTTTACAGTAATTTCACTGACATCAGCACCATGAATAACAAGTGAACCTGCACCAACATCTGCTATAAAATTACTTAATGTGCCCGCTTTAATCGATAAGTCTTGAGTAAATGACAATTTGTTTTTGGCATAGGAATTGAGTGCCAATACACATAAGATAATGGCAGATAAATAGATTGATTTCTTCATTTTTTTCTCCGATATAAGTTAAACCCATACTACTAACTATTGGCCTGAAGAAAAGTTACACAAATAGGTGAAAAGCGATATAAAATAATTATTTTATATCGCTTTAAAGGATGTGTTTTATTAGTGACGCACACCTTCTAGTGCCACAATCAACTCTAGTGTCTCTGAGGCTTTACCCAAATTTTTGGTCATGCCATAATCAGCCAGTTTGATTGTCATTGTTCCCTCAAAACCCACTCGGTAACCACCCCATGGGTCTTTACCTTCACCGACTTTTTTAATGGCCATTTCTACAGTTTTTTCGACACCATGTAAATTAAATTTGCCAGTGACTGTACCACTTCCATCAGCACCTAGATTAAAAGAGTCACTGGTGAAAGTCGCTGTGGGAAATTTGTCAGTATTAAGAAATCCATCACCCCGCAGATGAGAATCTCTTTCAGCATGGTTGGTATTGACACTGCCAGTATTGACCGTCATGGTGATTTTTGATTCACTGGGATTTTTTTCATTAAAACTAAAATTTCCATCAAATTTATCAAAACCTCCACGTAGCCACGATGTGCCCAGGTGGGAAATTTTAAATAGCACAGATGCATGCATGCCTTTGACGTCTATTTTATAATCCGCAGCCATACCTGATAGGCTAAAGGCCAGTAAAAGTAGTATTGTTTTTTGTTTCATATTGTTCCTCTTGTTGTATTTAAGTTTTAGTTGTTAAAATTCGTAATAATGTTTTATCTTTATCAATAAAATGATGTTTAAATGCAGCCAGTAAATGCAATGCTGCTAGTAAAATTAATGCCAGGGTAGAATACTCGTGTATTTCTCCTGCCAGTTCGGCTTGAGATTCTCCATTGGCAATAAAGGCTGGTAGTTCTAATATATCGAAAAAACTCACTCCCGCATCTTCTGCAGTAGAAATGAGCACGCCACTCATACAACATATAATCATCAGTATGTAGAGTAAATATTGCATGGTTTTTGCCAGTTTTATCTCATGCAGTTTATTATTAGGCAAAGGTTTTACTTTGGGATTTGTGGTTTTCCAGATTAATCTCAATATTAATAAAAACAGTATCAACAAACCAAAACTCTTATGCCACCAGGGGCCAATATGATAAAAGGAATCATAATAATCCAAGCTCAACATATACTTACCCAAGATAAATAAACCAATAATGATGATGGCCATTATCCAATGAATGAGAATGGTGATTAAACCAAAGTTTTCTTTTGTATTATAGATTTTCATATATTGTATTCTACACCAGATTTCCTGAATTATAATCATTAAATGCCTGCTGAATTTCTTCTTGACTATTCATCACAAATGGGCCACCCCGTGCGATTGGTTCATTTAATGGTTTACCTGCAATAACGATAAAACGACTTGCTGTATTAGAGCTTATCGATAAAGCCTCGCCCATATCCAGTAGCGCCAACTGTCCTTTATTAACCAGTTGTTGTGACTCGCCTACATAAACATTTCCCTCTAAGACAAATAAAAAGGCGTTATGTTCCGCAGGAATTATTTCTTTAAACTGGCGGTTTTCATGTAACTTTACATCCCAATATATGGGGTTGATGTGACTGTTTTCGATCACACCATTGACACCATTTTGTGTTTTACCTGCAATTACCCTGATTGAATACCCTGGGTTACTTTGATCTAAAGGCACATCATCTTTACTGTATTCCTGATATTTAGACTCTGTCATTTTCACGGACTGTGGCAAATTCACCCACAATTGTAACCCCGACAGCAAGCCATCTTGCTGCTCTGGCATTTCTGAATGGATGATACCCTTACCCGCTGTCATCCATTGCACTCCACCTTCTGCAATAACACCAGCATTGCCGGCACTGTCTTTGTGCCGCATTTTTCCTGCCAGCATGTAGGTCACTGTTTCAAAGCCTCGATGTGGATGACTGGGAAAACCGCCTATATTATCCAGTGGCTTGTCAGACCCAAAAGCATCCATCAGTAAAAATGGATCAATCAGATTTAGTTCAGCTGTACCAATTAATCTTGTCAGTTGTACACCATCACCATCGCTGGTTTTTTGTCCATCAATAATTTTCAGTACTTCTCTGATGTTTCTATTATTCATTGTCATTATATTATTGTTTTTATTTGTTTTGGGTGATTGAGATCAAACTTATTAACATCTATAATTTCGACATCAGTTATCCCTATAAAACCCATGATATGTCTAAGGTAGTTTGAAGAAAAATCATACTCTGTACCAATTTTCACACCACCAGACGCAATGGCAATATATACCTTTTTATTTGCCAATAAGCCCACTGGACCAGTGTCAGTATATTTAAATGTAACTCCAGCCCTTGCGATCATATCAACCCATGCCTTAAGCGTAGCAGGAATGGAAAAATTGTAAATAGGTGCGCCGATGATAATGTATTTGGCACTTTGCAACTCTTTTACCAGTTCATCCGAAAAAGTCAGCCTTTCTATTTGTGCAGTCGTTCTGTCTTTAGCAGGAGTAAAGTTTGCTGCCACCCATTGCTCGTCCAAAAAAGAAAGTCCTGAGGCCACATTTCTTACAATAACTTTGTTATCTGAGTATTTGTTAAGCAATTGATTGGCTATAATCTGTGTCATTTTCCTGGTCATTGACCCTTGGTCTCTGGCACTGGAATCAATCAGTAATATATTTTCATTCATATTTTGTTTCTTTTATTTATTATTAGAAGCACATTATATAGTTGATTTTTAATTAATAAATAGCCATTATACAAACTCACAGTTCTGATTATGAGAACAATAGGAGATACATGAATAAATTTGAAGACATGAAGGCTTTTATTCGTATTGTTGATGCCGGCAGTATCACCAAAGCTGCCAGTCAATTAAACATTGCTAAATCCGCCTTGAGCAAGCGTCTGACCACTTTAGAATTAAGCCTTGGTATTTCTCTTCTGAATCGCACAACCCGATCTCAGGTATTAACGGATAGTGGTAGAGCCTATTATCTACAATGCCTACGTATTATTGATGATGTCACTGAAATGGAATCAATATTACAAAATAAGCAGTGCGCTCTTTCAGGAAGCATAAAAATCACCGTGCCTCTATCTTTTGGTTTATCACACTTGGCTCCCGCTATAACTGAATTTAATAAGTTACACCATCAGATTAAATTTGATATAGATTTTAATGACCGGAAAACCGCCATTATTAATGAGGGCTATGATATGGCCGTACGTATCGGAAAACTGCATGACTCCAGTTTAATCGCCAAGAAAATAACAACGGTAAAAACCGTACTAGTAGCCAGTCAACAGTATTTGGATAAACATGGCACACCCAAGTCACCCTATGAACTGTTAACTAACCATGTTAAATTGCATTATAGCAATGCACCTGGAGCTCTATATTTTGAACACAGGAATAATAGGGATAAAAAAGACAGTGAGAAAATATCCATCAACATTCCTGTTGCTTTGATAACAAACAATGGCGACTATTTATGTCAAGCTGCTGTTGCTGGCATGGGTTTAATTAGTACACCTGATTTTATCTGCCATCAATACATTAAAAACCGCCAACTTATACCTGTTCTTACTGATTGTTTCATCCCCACTGTTTTAGGTGTCTATGCCATTTACCCCCAAACCCGTCATTTAAATAAAAGAATCAGAATGCTGATAGATTTCCTGGTTAATTTCTTTGACAAAAATTCTGACTGGGATGTTTAGTATCCACTTTCAATGTTTAAATTAAAAAACCAGGTATCTATTCAACATGTTTTGAACAGTAGTTCCCAGCTTAGTCAGGCTGACCAGTTACAAAAGTTTTATTTAGTGTCTGACCGAGAAAGGAATCGCAGCGAGGGAAAGTCTGGTTTGAAGCAAAATATTTCATTATTTGAGAAGAATAGTTGGCTATTTGACGAAAATAATGGAATGTTTTGGTCAAATCCAGCTTTTCCGTAGTAGATTACTTCTTTCTCGGTCAGGCACTATTTAGCAAAGCTTTGCTAAAGTTATTTGCATGTTTGTCATTTACACTTTTTATGACCCGGTTTACTATTATTAATTTTTACAGTTAAATAATTAAAAGGAATAATCCACACGGCAATTATTAAAAATATAATGGTTTGCTTATACTCATTATTTTTGAATACATAAGCTGCAATTAATATTGCAATAGCAAATAATAATGCCATGACTATATTAAGTCGTTTAAGATTGCTGTTTTTCATGATCGGCCTCATTGTTGTCTAAATTATTTTCTCTTGTTTCATTATTCTTATAAACACTAAAATCAATATTCTCTAGTTTAACATGCTTTAATTTGGTACTAACACTCGCCCAAACCAGTAATTGACAGTAAATACTCATGATGCTTGTTTGCAGATAATCCAATTTAAATATCTTTACCAACATGTGTACTGACAAAAAAACACTGACCCCGATACTTATATAAACCAGAGACTTAACTGAGACTTTTATTTGCTTTAATCTATCTTCATTAGCCTGATAAGGGTCCATTTTTTTTCCGTAAATATTCCAATAGGCAATTCCCGAGAAAAATAAATTGGAAGCAATAATAATAGCTATATTAACAAAAGCCTTGCTGTTGAAACCATGTCTGACAAGTACCACTGCAAAAGCAACCAGCACCATGATGATTGCAAAAAATAATAGTTTGGCTGATATAAAGTCAAACAATTTACGTGGTTTTATAATGGCTTTTTTTGTTGTATCTGTATTTGCCACACGCATGGCTTTAAAAGTTTTGAACTCTGTAAGTTCCAACCACATTAATGGCGACATTTGCAGCATAAAGTATGCCCAAGGAATCATTGGTGACAATTGATATGTTGTTAAATAATCCCACATCATAATAGCCGACATCATAGAGAAGCCAATTATTAGTAATACGTTATTTAAAGTGCCATATTTTTTTTGAGTGTTTTTATAATTTTCTATAGATTTTGAGTATAACTTTGGGAAATCACTCGGTGGATATACCTCCATCACCGTTTGCATTCTTTTTATTATCGTTGTCGGGACATACCACGATACAAATAATATTTGATTTAAAAATATGAAATAGAAAATTATATTATCTATCATTTTATTCTCCTTTGCTTGGGTTTTTAAGGATGAAAATACTGGGATCAAAGCTTAAACCCGCATCGATTGAGTCCAGTTCAATTGTAGAGGTTCCATTGAAATCATTTTTCACCGTGACTTTATAAGGTATTCTCAAACCATGAATATCATGGTAATTCTCATAAATAGTTGTCACCGCAATCGATCCTAATAGTGGATTTAACATTTTACTTTCTTGCTTGATCACATCACCAGTTTCTGCATCCACGAATATTGTGCTTGCCAATGTTTTTTCTCCTTTGAGTTTAAGAATGTAGGTTTTTTTGCCGTTTATTGTATCCACACCCAAGACCTGAATATCTTTATAAAAGTATTGCCAATCTATCATGGCTGCTGGATGCATTTTTTGTATTTGTTCAAAATACTTACCATGGTGTTCTCTAAAGGATGAAAAACTTGGAGCTGTTGCTGCCCCATCTGCATATAAAGCGGTGATAATCGAACCATATTGACCTAAATCCACTTCTTCGCGGAACTGATTATAATCTTGAAAACTGCTTTCAATTGAGCCAACCACTCCCGACTGTGCCATGCTTATTGTGCCTCTTATACGAAAACCACCTGCGCTCAATAATGCTTTTTTACGTTGACTGGTTTGACGTAGTTGCAAAATCTCTGCCACTGTCGGTAACTTTTCTACACTCTTGGTTTCATTTCTTTGTGCCGTATCTAACTTGGTATCAGATTTATATAAGCTCAATGCTGTTATAACATTATGCTCATCCGTCTCAAAAACAATACTCATGGTATCTTTAATTCTAAAATGCCTGTGACCATTAACATCAGGCAATTGTAATTCAAAAGCCATTTGCCCGGGAACATCAACAGTTAAACGGTGGTTTTGTATAAATACTTTTAAATCACCATTAAACATTTTGGATGAATAACTGCCCAAGAATTTTTGTAGATCTAACACGTCAATTTCAGCGGCTATCAGTAGGCCTTTTTTAGGCAGTTCAAAATTCATACCCCCTTGCTGCATTCTTAATGCTGTAACATTGCCACTATCATCTTTGTCAAAAGTAATAGAGACGGTATCGGTCACTGTAAAATACATTTTACCATTTTTATCAGGGGCTTTGAGTTCATAATCCATTTGTCCAGGCACATCAACATAAGCTTTATCATCTTTTATGTGAAAATTAAAAATAGTGTCGTTAAAAGAACCAAAGTTAGCTATGTATTCTCCTACATAAACATCATATGATAGCTTTGTTTCTACTTCGTTGGTTATTATATTATCGGCAATTTCTTGTTGTGACTCATTTAAAAGAGTATCCCAAATCATTTGTACCGAAACACCTAGCAAACCTGTTGACGTCACATTTGTCAGCAATACAAAACCAATATCAGACTCGGGAAGCATGGCTACAATTGCACTGTACCCCTCAACACTGCCATCATGCGCCACCATTTTTTGGCCTTGGTATTCTCTTAACATCCACCCCAAACCATAATGTGCACCTGCTGCAATTTTAATTTGTGGCTTTCTTGTTTCCTCAATTTGATCCTCGCTAATGAGACGCTTACCCTTGTATTTACTATTTGCTAATTGTAATTGTAGCCATTTAGCCATGTCTTCAACATTTGAGTTAATAGCACCTGCTGGCGCTATATTAGTGATATCATGCATAGCAAGTTGTTTGTGTTTTGCTTGTTCGGTTAACCACATATATCCTTTGGATAATTGCGGATCCTGTATGACTTTTTCAAAATTTGATGTAGTGTTAGTCATACCTAAGGGCTCTAATAAACGCTGTTCTAACAGTGTTTCCCAATCGCTATCAATACTTTGTGCAGCTGCAACACCTGCACCAACAACCATGAGATTGGTATAGTGAAATTCTTTTCGAAAATCAGCCCAGGGCTCTGCTTTGATGGCAGCCTTTAGTATTCCATTACGATCAACTTTACCATTGGCGTATAAAATATTAAAACGGGTGAAGCCTGTTTGATGTGACATCATATCGCGCAAGGTTATTTGCTCTGTTTTATTTTCTAAATTAAATTGTAAATAAGGCAAATACTTTGTCACTGGATCATCCCATTGTATTTTACCCTCATCAACTAGCATACCAATTAATGTGGCGGTAAATGCTTTGGTTGTAGAACCAATAGCAAACAGTGTTTGGCTGGTTACGGGTGTTTGTTTGCCTAAATCGCTGACGCCAAAACCTTTTGAAAAAATAACTTTATTGTCTTTTACTATGGCAAGCGCCATGCCTGGGATATGGAATTCTTGGCGTTTTTCATCGAGCTGTGTAGACAGTTTTTCTAAGCGATGCTGCATTTTGTCATCATCAGATGTAGCTATCACAGGTGATGATAAAAGTGCCAATGAAATTAATATAATCGATAAGATGATATTAGAGAGCTTTGCACGACTCCAGTGGCGTATTAAGATGTTTTTATTTGTTTTCATAGGTGACCTCATTATTTTTTTATTTATGCAACTGATGTATCTTTAATAATATTATTTTTATAAACATCAAAATTAATATCCTCAATTTTGATCATGCGTATTTCAGCACCGATACCGAAAATTGTAATCATTTGTAGATAAATACTTAACATCATGGGATCCAGTGAATCCAGATAACTAAAGTTATCCATAATTGTTGCAACTGTTAAATACAAACTCATGATAATACTGGCATATACTGCTATTTTTCCGACTGTTTTTATTTCCCTAACCCGGTCTTCATTGACTGAATAGGGGTTTTGTTTACGGCCATACATTTTCCAATAGAAAACCATACAAAAATACAATTGAATTAAAGTGACGCCAATCAAAGTCAACGGTACTTTACCATCCAAAAAGATATTAAAATTATTGAAATAAAGATAAACCAATAAATATACAACATACAAAATGATGGCAATACCAAGCAACTTTGCTGAGATAAAGTCAAATATACGACGTGGTTGTAGATTCGCTTCTCTATTAGAGGACTGGAATACTTTTTTCATTTTTTTAAAGTATTTTGCAGCCATAATACTTAAGATTATGATTGGCAATACTTGTACGGCAAAGCAGATAAGCACCAACATTTCTTCATTGGGTGAATTACCTAAATTCCATGAAATCAAAACTATCACCAAGCATGCGATCTGCGCCAAGGTACATAGGTCTGCAAACGTGGTTATCTTTTTTTGGTAATAGTCCTTGGGCTTTGTATAGAGCTTTGGATATTCATGGGGTGGATACTTATCCATAACCTTTGTTAATCTATTGATAATTATTCTTGGATAATACCAAGAGAGCAATATCATTTGGCTAATAAAAACCAGATTAAATAGTAGTTCTACCATTATTGTATTGATGTGCATATGTTGCTCCTTATATTTGTCTATTGCTCATGACATTGCCAAAAGCAATACGGATTTCTGAATCAGTTACACCCGCCTGTCTTAATGTCGATATGGTTTCTGTTAATTTTGTCATCACCCATTCACTCATATCTACTGTACAGTTTAATTTTGCATCCGGGTGAATGAAAGTCCCTCTATACCCCCTTGTTTGAATGATGTTATCTCGCTCTAATAGTTTATAAGCTTTGGCAACTGTTTTATTGTTAATCTCCAAATCATTGGCCAGTTGTCTTATTGATGGCAATGGCGCTCCTGGCTTGATCATGTCTTTATCAACAGCTTTTTTTATTTGCTCTACCAACTGTGAAAACAATGGATTTGGATCATCTATATCTATTGTTATGTGCATATTTATCTTGTCCCACTTGTGCCATGTGTGGTAATGGTACATTAGGGGCATAAAATTTACAAGGCATTTTCAAAAAATAAAATTGTTAAAGTAACTAACGCCTGAACGTGAAAATAAAAAAAGAATAGCTGGGACAGCCTCCTAGAAGCCTATCCGCAAAAAAACCTACTGTAGAAAAGCAAGATTTGATCTTGAATTTAATTGTAACTTACGATTGGTAAATTCAGATAAAATACCAGAAAAGAAACCCAAGAAATGAGCCTGTTCAAGTGACTCCCAGATTAAGAATTGATTTTGTCTATATTCTGGTGAAATAATCGCCAGATAAAAAATCAAAATACTTATCATTAAAACAACATGATTATATTTTTTTTGTTGGAAAAGTTTATAACAGGCCATACCAGGAACCACATACAACAAACCAGAATATCCAACATAGTATTTAACATTTGAAAAGTACAAATAAATATCAATCAAAATTATAGCTATGACCATGGCTTTAAGGTGAAATTTAAATGTGGCTGGAAATAAATACAGCAATAGGCTCAATGCCAACATATTTGTTATCAAATGCTTCACATCATAATGTACAAAATGTGCTGTGATTAACTGCCACACATGAAACTCATCAGCATTATATCCAAGCAAGGTGTTCTCATAACCAAAAATCACCATTACAATGGTACATACAAACGTAATGGTGATGGATATTTTTAAATTAATTATTTCTGAATTCATACTTAAATTTGAATAATGCCATGCAGAATAACAAACAAAGCAAAAATAACGAGACAGAACCACCCGTATAACCTTTTCTGTGTTTGACCTTTATTCTGTCATTGGGGTCTTTTTCACCTAACCTTTGTTCAAACTTTGTTAGTTCCACTATTAGATTACCTTGCATTTGCCCCATGGCTAATTCAAATTCTGCATTTTGTCTTTTCCTATATGCTTGTGAACGATAACCCTCTGCAACAATTTGGTTTTTTGAACTACTGGTTCCTGCTGCACGAAATAAAATACTACGAGAATCCACATCAATCACCGCCATATCTATCATCGTGTTGACTTGATAACCTGTTCCGGGGAAAATATAAGCACCGACAATAGTTAAATAACTCAACGATAATAGATTGTCTTTGGCATTAACCATTTGATCATAACTCACCAATGCGATCACATCCAATTGATACAAATTCTTGATTTGCTCTAGTGTTCCAAAGCCTTGCGAAGTTTGTAAATACATTTCTGGAATAACAACAATCTCATTTACATACCCTTTGCTGCCAAAACTGGCTTTAACATTTTCCAATAAGGTGTTTTTAAGTACAGGGGATATTACTTGTTTGCTGCTTCTATCTGGGATAAAAGCCAAACCCACACGCAATGGCAAATTCAATATTGGATTTCTTTTATCTTCCAACGGTAATTTTCCTTGCGGATATAAGAACTGAACAAGTGATGTAGTATGCGTATGTCGGTGACGATATTCACCAAATATTGCGCAACTACTTAATGTAAAAACGCTAATCAACAAAAATAACCGGGCCATAAAAACTCCTTAAATGAAAAGGTTATTATGATGTTTTATTTCAATTGCCATTTCAAACCATTAAGCCAAAAGACTCAATACAGTAACTATTAGTATTAAATTATTATACCTTAGAGGCATATAGGACTTAATATAAACAATTTAACTACTTTTTAACTATTCTAACTTGTAGAAGTTTATAAGAGTATTTTACTATAGATGAGTAGATGGGCTATTCATCAATAAGCTTATAGCCCGCCCCACGTACTGTTTTAAGCATATGGTCTATATTGTAGGTTTTTAATGCTTTTCTCAGCCGAAGGATGTGTACATCGACGGTGCGCAGTTCTACAAAAGAATTTCTGCCCCAAACATGGTTGAGGATTTGTTCCCGACTGAGTAGCTTGTTGAAATTTTTCATGAATATTTTAAGTAAGTTGAATTCTGTGATACTTAAATCCAGCTCTTCTCCACCAATCAGGACTTGATGAGAATCCAGATCCATTGTCAGTTTGCCAATACTTAATACCTGTGTTTTTTTAAACCCTGATGAACGACGCAACTGTGCTTTAATTCGTGCCTGCAATTCTTTGATTGACACAGGTTTGGTCATATAATCATCAACCCCAGTTTCCAAACCTTTTATCTTGTCGTGTTCCTGTGTTCTGGCGGTAAGCATTATTATTGGGGTGTCAGCTATGACTTCATTTTCTCGAATTCTTTGCACCAGTTCCAGACCACTCATCTTGGGCAAACCCCAATCAATAATAGCCAAATCAGGTGAGATATCATCTAATATTTTTAAGGCTTCCATGGCGGTTTTCGCCTGTAATGCAATGTAGCCTGATTGCATCAGAGAAAAGGCCAACATTTCTCTGATTGCGGTTTCGTCTTCAACAATAAGGATGGTATTTTTCATTAGAAATACTCCTCTTTGATGGTTTCTATATCGATATGACGCACATCTTTACCCTTGACTAAATAAATAACGTATTCACATATGTTTTTTGTGTGATCTCCTATCTTCTCCAATGCCTTGGAACTCCAGCTCAATCTCACTGCCTTCTGCAACTCTACTGGGTTAGCAGACATATAAGTGATTATTTCATTATTCAGTTTCTCAAATTCACTATCTACCAGATCATCATTCTTGGCTACTTTTAACGCCTCTTCCGCATCAAGTCTGGCAAGTGCATTTAAGGCCATAGTTAAATTTTTAATAACTAAATTTCCTAATTTTTCAAACTCAACGAAATATTCACCACTGTATTCCTCTGTTATTAAATAGAGTGCAGATTTAGCTATTTTTTCTGCTTCATCACCTATTCTTTCCAGATCTGTGATACTTTTGATAACCGCAATGATTAAACGTAAATCACTGGCAGCAGGTTGTCTTTTAGCAATTATCTGGGTACATTCCTCATCAATTTTTACTTCCATGGCATTTATTCCCAGGTCTTTCTTAATGACCTTTTTTGCCAGTTTTGCATTGCCTTGTAACAAGGACTGTATGGCTTTTTGCACCTGTTTTTCTACCATACCACCCATATTAAGCAACATATTGCGAATGTCTTCCAACTCTTCGTTGTAGGTGTTTGATGTGTGTTTGTTAAATTCTAAATGATCCATAAGTCTATCCAAATCTACCTGTTATGTATTTCTCTGTTAAATCGTGTTGTGGGTTAGTAAATATTTGATTGGTTTGTCCAACCTCAATGAGTGTACCCAAATGAAAATAGGCTGTTCTTTGTGACACGCGCGCAGCCTGTTGCATGGAGTGCGTCACTATTACTATGGTATAGTTTTGACGTAACTCATTTATCAATTCTTCAATTATTGCGGTGGCAATCGGATCCAGTGCTGAGGCTGGTTCATCCATGAGGATAACCTCCGGTTGCACCGCAATGGTTCTGGCGATACACAACCTTTGTTGCTGCCCGCCAGACAATCCCGTGCCAGGAGCAGCCAGTCTATCTTTAACTTCCTTAAATAAACCCGCTTTGATTAAAGACTCTTCCACCAATTCATCAAGCTCAGCCTTGTTTGATGTCAGCCCATGAATACGCGGCCCGTAGGCAACATTATCATAAATTGATTTTGGAAAGGGATTAGGCTTTTGAAAAACCATACCCACTCTGGCTCGTAATAATACAGGATCTTGTGATTTGGCATTAATATCCTGCCCATCCAATAATAATTGCCCCGTCACTTTACAAATAGCTATGGTGTCATTCATGCGGTTCAAACAACGCAGATAGGTTGATTTTCCACAACCCGATGGACCAATTAAGGCAATCACTTCACTTTTCCCGATATCCAATGAAATGTCTTTAATTGCATGGTTGTCCGCATAAAACACGTCAACATTTCTCGTGCTAAACTTTGCATCTTGGCAAAATGGCTGCCCGACTGTCTCAGCATGATCAGCATGCATACTGGCTAATGTCGCCTTGTCAGTCCCTATACTATACGTTTCATTACTTGCTTTCATATCAATATCTTACCACTTTTTCTCAAATTTCTTACGTAAATAAATAGCTACCGCGTTCATTAGGATTAAAAACCCTATTAATACCAATATGGCAGCCGAGGTTTTCTCTAAAAACCCACGTTCTGGTGAGTCTGCCCACAGGTAAACCTGTATTGGCAGTACTGTTGCAGGATCACCAATGGATTGTGGGACATCTACAATAAAGGCCACCATCCCTATCATTAATAATGGTGCAGTTTCACCTAAAGCCTGGGCCATGCCAATAATTGTTCCTGTCAATATACCAGGCAATGCCGCTGGAAACACATGATGGAATACTGTTTGCATTTTTGATGCACCCAATCCCAATGCCGCTTCTCTAAGTGATGGTGGCACTGCCTTTATAGCAGAACGGGATGCTATAATAATAGTAGGCAAGGTCATCAAAGATAATACAATACCGCCGACAATGGGTGCAGAACGCGGCAATTCGAAAAAATTAATAAACACCGCCAGTCCCAACAATCC
>JAESTH010000081.1 GCA_016763695.1 Alcanivoracaceae bacterium | reverse complement strand
TGTTTAACGGCATCGGCAAACATTGGACTGTCACGCTTCCAGGTATTATCAGGATTAACCAGTGCTGTTTCAACAATGATGCAGTCATGAGGTTCAGCAAATGTAGGGCCATCATGAACCAGTTTCATCTTATCACCAGAAATATCAATTAATTGATCATTTTCTGCCTTTAGCGGACCTACATTTAAAAATCTATCTTTTGAGAATTTATTCAAAGAGACCAGCCATTTACCATCGGCTTTATTGGTTTCACCCATAGAAGTATGGTTGTGACCAGGTTGATAATGTACATCCAGTTTTTGTAAAATATACTCGACCTCTTTGCCATTGTAGGACTCAATGGCTTTATCAATATTCCATTTACACATTTGGCTGTCTAGGAATAAAGTGGTGTAAGCATTGCCCTTGCCATCAAAGGCTGTGTGCAATGGACCCAAACCTAATTGAGGCTCAGCGGCTACAATATCACGTGGCTTAACTTTGTCTGCAAACAAATCTGGCATTTTCTTAATATCTAGTACCGTTACAGTTGGTGATAATTTACCAGCAATCATGACATATTTGCCATCAGGTGATGTATTACACCCATGCGGTGAAGTTGAAATAGGCACATAACGTGTATATTTAGATCCTTTACGGCCATCTAATACTGGTACACCTTGCATTTCTTTAAAATCACCGGCTTTAACACCTGCTTCAATGGCTTTTAAATCAAAAATAACACAGTGATCCTGTTCAGCTGATGTCATTTGTGCCAGTGTAACGCCTTCTTCAGAATTATAACAAGTTGAAAAGGCATAATTACCTTCATAATCACAATCGGTATTATCTAAGTTTCCTGAAACAATCACTTGCCAGGCCACTTTCATGCTATCACCATCGACCGCACTGAATACAGAATGGTATTTTGTTGGATCGTCTAAAATCATACCATCATTTGGTAATGGCACGCGGTGCTCACCATTGGCAAAAACATAACCTGTACGTGGATACTTTTGTGGACGCAAACCGTGAATATCAGCAGCATTGGGTATTTCTACCATTTTGTCACATTTCATGGTTTTTAAATCGATACGGGCTACACGTGTATTCAACTTATCGTTCATAAACAGAAAACGACCATCATAAGTACCATCGGTGAATGACATATGTACATGATGTAAATCACCATTCTGCCAAACGCCACCCTTATCGGCTAGGTATTTTTTGGTTTCTGGCAACATGCCATCTGTCATTATTTTTATACTTTCATTGGTGTGACCCCAGCCTGTTGCACTGCAACGATTAAAGACAGGAATACGCATCAATTCACGCATGGAGGGAACACCCATAATGCGCACTTCACCGGCCTGACCCGAGCTCCAAAACCCATAATATTCATCTAACTGGCCTGGCTTAACTTCAATAGATGATCCTTGTGAGGTTGATGCCATCACAGTAGATGAGGTTGACAGACCCAAACCTGTTGCTCCTGCAACTGTTCCCAAGGCCATGCCTCCTAATATTTTACGTCGGGATAAACTCACCTGTTCATTCCACTTTTCTTGTGCTGTATCTTTCTTCTTCATACCTTAACTCCGAATTGTTAAATTTATTTTTGATAATTGACTTCTATTATCACGTCTTTCACGTTTCTTGCGTTTTTTTACCATTACTGGGCAAACCTGCTCATCTACATAACGAATTTGACAGTGCAGGCAATTAACACACTCATTCATATTAATATGGCCTTCTGGGTGAATAGCTTGCACCATACACTCGTTGGCACATATCTGACATGGGCTACCACAATCTTTAGGATATCGTTTTATCCAATCGAATAATTTCAATTTGGCCGGAATAGCCAGTCCCGCCCCTAATGGGCATAAATAGCGACAGAAAAATCGTTCGATAAATAAACCAATCACCAGTAATGACAAACCATAGACCACAAATGGCCAGGTTCTTTGAAATTTTAAAATCATACTGGTTTTAAACGGTTCAACCTCTGCTAAATGTTCAGCCAGTTCTATGGAATACAGAGAAACACCCAACAGACCTAAGAAAATAAGGTATTTAATTGCCCATAAACGTTCATGTAAACCCCAAGGTAATGTTAGTTGTGGAAATTTTAGTTTCCTGGCTATATGATTGCTTAGTTCCTGTAATGCTCCAAACGGGCATAACCAGCCACAATATGCACCTCTTGCCCATAAAATTAATGATGCTGCCACTGAACACCATAATATAAACACCAATGGGTCTCGCAAAAAGAAACTCCAGTCAAAATGACCAATCAACGACCCAAAAAATGTCAGTATATTAACCACAGACAATTGTGCATTCTGCATGAATCCTAACCAGATAAGCACAAAAGTGAGAAAGCCATAGCGTACCATTTTGGTTAGTTTCGCATGACGGGTTAGTTGGTTCTGAAAAAAGAAAATAATGGTTAAAATAAATAAAGCTATACCTAAAACAATAATCTGCGTATGTTTTCTTTCCCAAATCCCTTTGATTAACTTTAATGCCTCTGCACGATTTTCGGCTTTTTGTTCTGCCCCTTCAGGAACAAATTGTAATTTACTGATCACAGGCACGGTAATATCAACAAATTTATCGGGTATTTGATAGGCTAAATGTGCATTGAAAAAACGTTTTTCTCTGGGACCAATTTCTTGACTGATTAATAGATTAAAAACAAATTCAGCAGTAATATCAAATTTGCCTTCATTTTGTTTGAGTTCAGGCAGATAAAACAAACCAATTTCAACAAACTCTGGTGCGCCATCAGCATATACTTTTCTTAAACGCTTATAATGCAGGTCCCTAAAACGCAGTGTCTGCTCATCCTGCTCAATTTGAAAACGATCAAACACACCACCACGTACAAAACCTGAACCTCTAAATGAAAACAAACCATTGGCAGCTATGAGTACCGCCTGCTGATTATCTAGCAATTTATTTTGCAAATTTTTGTATTCGCCTGCTCCCAACAAATTGTCACCAATTTCAGGCAATGAAACCACCGCCAAATAGAGATCAATAAAAACTTCATCGGGATCAGTTGATTTAACCCTATTTGCCGCCTTACTATAGCCTTTATCAAGAAACTTTTGGCTCACAGCATTGCTGGTTAAATGCAAATTTTGTATAGAACCATTATCCAGTAATTGCTGCCAGGATCTTTGCTCATTTGCTTGCTTTGGTTTTAATGTGCGTATTTCTTTAATAACTTTTTGTTTAGTTTCGATGAGTGATAAAGCACGAAATGCCTTTAACACACTAGATATAATACTATCATCCATGACGATTACTGTAACTGTAGCGCCGCTGATAATATCAATCTCATTGTCATCAAGCGTCTTTTGTTGAAAGCCTTTTAGTACGTTATAACCTATATATTTTTCAAATGGCTTCATTAATTTTGATTCGGGAATACCAATCAAGATAATTGGTTCAGAGTGTTTCAGCATCTGAATCCCTCGAATCACGCCATCATTATCAACCCCTATTGCCATATGAATAGGCTTGCCTGAGTAGCCAATTGTTTCGGAAAAATTGGTATTGATCACCACATAACCAATTTTGTCTTGCTCTTGATAAGCATCGAAAAGATTATGTACTTTTGGATTAACCTGAATCTTTGTTGCCTGTGGATAAGCAATCTTTAAATCCAGCTTGTCATTCAACTCAAAAGCATTAAGTTTGAGTGAAACAAGTAAAGTAAAACAAGCTATAAATAACAGTGAACGCATATAATAATCTCAAGAATTGAGCACATTATATGGATTAGAATATTTTAGTGATTGACCTAGATCAAATAACGGTTAAATCTACAAATTCTCAACTTTTAACGTCGGAACCTCATTCATCGATCTTGATAAAATTAACTCATTGTTATTATTTTCTCCATTATTGTATCTAAATGTACGGAAATAACATACTATTGTCTTCGTACCTTTGCTTGTGACCCAAATAAAGGCCTAAGGAAAGACTTATTTATAGGAATTTTTTGACAAAGACTAGGAGAACCAAACCATGTTTACAGACAATCATTTTAATTTATTACAGAAAACAATTGTAAAAGTATTTATATTGTTATTAATTTCAATACCACTACAATCACAATCAACAACATTTTCAGAAGTGCCAACTGAAGGTATAGACAAAGTTTTAGTTTATAATTCAGCAAAAGTTATTCCAAACCAATATATCGTGGTATTAAAAGAACAGGTGGTTGAACAACAGGTTCAGACACTAATGTTATCTATAGGCAACTTTTCTGAAAAAGAAGCCAAAGCCAGAGTCATCAATGATATGAGTATTGATCTTGCGACTCGCGCTCAAGGTAGTTTAGAGCGCATATATACATCAGCCCTTAATGGTTTTGTATTAAAAAGTTCATCAAGAAAAGCTGTTTCAGCTTTAGCAAATGATAGCCGTGTGGCCTTTATTGAAGCTGACCAAATGGTTTCAATTGGTACAACACAAAACAATGCAACCTGGGGACTAGACAGAATAGATCAAGTCAACTTGCCATTAAACAGTACTTATATATACAATCAAGACGGTACTGGTGTAACAGCATATATTGTTGATACAGGTATACGAACAACCCACAATTTATTTGGTGGTCGTGCAAGCGGTGGTTTTACATCTATTTCAGATGGTAATGGTACAACAGACTGTAACGGTCATGGCTCACATGTTGCGGGAACTGTTGGTAGTTCGACATATGGAGTAGCCAAAAATGTTGATCTAGTTGCGGTACGTGTTTTGGATTGTAGTGGTTCAGGTAGTTTCTCTGGTGTTATTGCAGGGATTGATTGGGTTACGGCAAATCATGTTAGCCCAGCAGTTGCAAATATGAGCTTAGGTGGTGGTATCAGTACCGCCACAGATAATGCAGTCAATGCAGCTGTAGCAGCCGGCGTAACCATGGTAGTAGCTGCAGGTAATAATAATGCTGATGCTTGTGGTTTTTCACCAGCAAGAGCAGTCAATGCAATTACTGTTGGTTCAACCACAAGTTCAGATAGCCGTTCTTCTTTTTCTAACTATGGTAGCTGTTTAGATATATATGCTCCAGGTTCATCAATTACATCAACTTGGTCAACCAGTAATTCAGCTACCAATACCATTAGTGGCACCTCGATGGCTTCGCCTCATGTAGCAGGTGTTGCAGCATTATATTTGGATGCTAATCCTAATGCTACACCGGCTCAGGTTCAAACAGCGATTGAAAATGCAGCTGGCGTTGGTAAAGTTTCTGATGCAAAAAAAGGATCACCAAACTTATTATTAAATAATAACTTTAATATCGAAGACCCAGATCAATATGATGATGTTGCAATACGTGGATACACAGATGATGTTGATGGTGATGCTGTTTCCTGGCCTGGTGGTGCAAATACCGTTCATGATCATAATTTCCATGATTCTGGCGACACTGACTGGACCATGGTATGGATATCGACAACAGACACAGTAGAATTCAGTACTAACATGGTTGGTAGCAATTCTGATACCAAAATAGAGGTTTATAAGTTTACTAATGTGTCAGTAAACCCTAGCTACCCTAAGACCAATCGATTTATTATCAATAGTAAGATACTTGTTGGTAGCGATAATGGAGCCGGCGATTCTTCTGTAACGGTCAATGTTGATGCTGGTTTCTTATATGCAGTAAAAGTGCAATCACGAATAGGAAATTTTGGGACAGGTACTGATTATGAGGTAAGAATAAAAAGTATTGACAACCCACCAGATCAATATGACGACCTGACAATAAGAGGCTATACTGATGATTATGAAGGTGATGCTGTTTCATGGCCTGGTGGTGCAAATACTGTCCAGAATCATAACTTCCATGATTCTGGTGATACTGACTGGACTATGGTATGGATACCAACATCGGGCACGACTGAATTCAGCACTAATATGGTTGGTAGTAACTCTGATACCAAAATAGAGGTTTATAAATTTACTAATGTATCAGCAAATCCTAACTACCCTAATACTAATCGAT
>JAESTH010000013.1 GCA_016763695.1 Alcanivoracaceae bacterium | reverse complement strand
GGTAAATAAGTTAAAACTACTTCCAAGCTCACCCTAGCCCTCTCCTTCCTAAGGACAGGGGATAAAATAATGAAACGTCGGTTATAATGCTCTTGCCCTGGAAAAAATACTTGGTTATTTGCAAAATGACTTTTTTGGACTATTTAGAGCCTGAACAAGATTAATAACTAATCAGAAGGGAGTCTGTCATGAATAAGTTGTTATTATCGATCGTTGTGTTGATCTTTCTAATGGTCGCCGCGTATCTCATATACCCTATGCTGGGTTCAGGTTCATGTACTGTGTTTGAAGACGGTTGGGTTGGTTCTACGCGCAACTAAGGCTCCTGAACAAAAATCATTTCTCACTGTTAGTTTGTTGTAAAATGAGCCTGACCTCTTTTGTGCGCTTCTTTGGGTATCATTTTACTATTTTTTCGATTCTGCATCGGCTTGATCCCACTGTTCCTCAAATCCATTTTTAGTTAAGTATCCTGACACTTTATTGAATAGCTTGTGCATCCAAAACTCTATATCTTCGACACCATCAATAACATTATCATTATCATTATCTTGAATTGACAACTCAACCATTTTCCAAAAACTACGAGCGACAATTAGGGCATCTTCAGTGTTGGTGATATCAATTTTGGATTCCATAAAATCGATAACCAAATCCAAATCTATTTTTTTTGCGTAATAGATAGCCAAAATTTGTGCGTTATGTGTTGACTCATTAAAATTAAGCACCTTTGTAAGCCTCCAAAGTTAAGTCTTTCATTAAAGTCATACGGTGAGATATCCAGGTGAGCTTTTCAACCAAAGAACTAATTTTCATTGGTTTAGTTACCGCAAGAAGATAGTGAGCCTTATTATCTGAATCTTGAACAAATGATAAGCCTTCAGGTATGGATAAGTGATCTTTTAATATCCAGTAAGCACAATTGATCTTTATTCCTTTCTTCTGAAATCCAGCTAAGAAGTGCATTGTTCCGACAGCATGTTTAAGAGCAAGCGAAAAAGACAAACCGTGTTCATCACTTGCTTCTACCCAGTTTGGATTAGATTTGGAAAGTTTATAATCGCATTCGCGAACACCTTGTTAACATTTTTCATTTATAGCACTCGTTCAATATCGAAACAATATGTAGCTAAAATAATTCTGTTATTTACCATTCAGTTGGCGTTCATACTCTGACAATTATAATTCTTCACCCAAAAATCGAAAAAAATAAAGAAACACAGGAAAATTGATGTCAATGAAAAATCTAGCGCTACTCTCAATTTTTGTCTCGACTCTTGCTTCTGCAAATGAAATGACTATTACAGCTAATAAAATAATTATTTCAAATGATACTAAAGTTAAAACATATGTCGGTGATGTTAAAATTTCTTTTGATTCCAGTAAAAATCTAACTGCTAAGTCTAATGTAGTTCGTTTTAAAAATAGCTCTACCGTCATGGAAGGTGATGTAGAAATAATTTTTAGCCATACAAAAGCAAAGACTGATAAAGTTACTTTTTTTCCTACCAGTACAGGTTTAACTCTGCGAATGGAACAAGTTACACTTACAAATCATTAACATTGTTAACGCTTAATAAACTTTCCTTCAAAGTTTCGGCAGTCGGCCAAAAGCAAACCTAAGAGGTTTCGTTATGTGTTGCTGCTTTGTACCATTGGCCTACAGTCATGAATTAAACTTCTTTGGCTGCTGTCGCGACAACGCAAGCCTGAACCATTCGCAACGCACCTTAATCACTAAACCAAATGGAGCTGAAAATGCCACGCGTTGGCGTTCAGCTTAAACAGATTATTAGACACAAATTACAAGCTGTTGATTTACTTGGTAAAGGACTGAACTTCGCCGTTAGTTAAGTAACGCCATTGTCCGACTTCAACATCAAGACAAATCTCTCCAATCTCTTCGCGATGAAGCGAAACCACACGGTTACCTACAGCTGCAAACATGCGCTTAACCTGGTGAAACTTGCCTTCAGTGATGGTTAAAAGCACCTCTTTGGGGCCAATAACCTCCAATGTAGCAGGTAACGTTAATTGTTGTTCACCCTGCAATTTCACGCCTTTATTAAACTTAAAGGCTACATCATCTGCAATCGCATTGGATAAACCCACACGATAAACTTTGCTACATTCCTTAGTCGGTACCGTGATATTAAATGACCAACGCCCGTCATCAGTAATCAAAACCATACCCGTTGTATCAGCATCCAAACGACCCGCAATATGTAGTTCAGAGGCTTTCTCAACATCTAAATAATTAAACAGAGATGGGTAACCTTCATCGATATTTGAACAAATAGTACCAGCTGGTTTATGCATTAGAATATAGCGAAAATCGCGAGCCTTCAGCCTAACTCCATTTAACATTATCGTGTTGTTTTCATGAACCTGAGTCGCTTCATTTGTAGCAATATGGCCATTAACGCTAACCTCACCACAATTAATTTGTTGGATAGCTTCAATTCTCGTTAACTCAGTACTTTTACAAACAAATTTATCAAGGCGCATTATTGGCAACGTTAAAGATATGAGAGAGCAAGATACTATCCTTTCTCACCGACTATTATCAACAACTCACTGACAAATAAGTGAATTGACCGACATTTGTGTATATAGCAATATTAAGCGGCTAAATATAGTTGGTTTAAATATTGGACAGAGTGAAACAATCAATTGTATTTTGTTTGAATGTCTTGTTAGACAATGAGGCCTTTATAAGCCTTCATTCTCATTAATTTGTCTTAATATTTCAGATCTTTGTCCTTATTGTTCTCACTAGTTTTATGTTATTTTCATAAAATAGGATGCATCGATTTAAGTGTTTTTAAGTCGTAAATAAATCTAAATAACTGGAGAAAAATTATGAAATTCACTTTAAGTTTAATTGCCATCATGGCATTTTCCCTTTTAATTCCTCAAAAAGCACACGCATTGTCATGTGTGGCGGCCTCTTATAATGTAGGCATTGCTCAGGGTAACTTTAATGTTGCTCAACAAAACAATCTTCCATTAAGGTATTGGAGAATTGCACTTGATGAAGCTAAAAGACAATTAAGCATGTGTCAAGATGTTGAAACTATTGATTTTGAAGATTAGGAAAACTGGTAATTCTACCATTTAAAAAATAGTATAATCACCGAGTTAATTAAATGTATTGTTAAAAATAACTGGGTGATTACACTCCATATATCACAGTACTAATTATCCCCAATCCTGATCATTAAATACCAGCTTGAGTAGTCGCAGAGTTCACGTCATTGTTCCTGATTTAAATTTATTAAACGTATACAGGACAGACAGAGCTGTACCCAACTATTAAGACAGGTGCTTAGTAGTTGGGTACAGCTCTATATGACGGTTACTCGGCAAAATTGTTTCGGTAGATAACATCATCAATCACATTTATGGTGACTTTAGCAGGAGAATAATTGCCATTACTATCGGTTGCCCAATAACTAAAAGTATCGATGCCAATATAATCATAATCAGGAATATAATCAATGCTATTATCGATATTTAAAAACACACGCCCATGTTGTGGTTGCACAATGCCATCGATGATTAATAAATCAGATTCAGGATCACTGTCATTTTGTAATAAGTGAATAGTGGTTGTGGAGTCTTTTGCAACTGTTGCACTGTCATCAGTGGTTATAGGAGCCAAAGAATTGACATCAATTATCCCCCTTAGAATGGCATCCCTCCAGGCGGAAAATGGATCACCTAATACTGCTTCAACTTGAAGTCCTAAAAGTGTCTTGAGGCCATATTTGTGAATTTTTCCTGTAGCCCGATCACTGTAAAATTCTTCAACAATGGCATAGGGGATTCCATTTGCTGTGCGGTAAAAACCATCCTGAGCACAAATTTGTATCATATCATAACTGGCCGTTCCCATGAGATCTGTTCCTGCAGGAATAACCAAATCACCGATGCTATCAGTTTTCATGCCAGTATAAAAGACACCAGAACCTGCTGAAGTGGCTGGGCTTAAATATTCATAAGAATGGTTGTCTAAATTTAATTGAAAGCGATTGGTAACCAAATCAGTAGAAGTTAAAATTTGATCCAAGTTTGGATCAAATTCCGTTATTTCTGTGTTTACATTTTCATAAGTTACATCTACCAATGCATATTGGTTAGCAGTATCAGGAGTGGGGCTGGTAAAGAATTTTCCCAATCCGACACCAATATTCATGTCTTTAATATGGGTATTAACAATGCTCATGTCAGAGGTATTGTTACCAAAATCGATACCAAATAAAGGAGTCCTAAAGCTTTCTGGTGTCATGCCAATGATATCAAAATCACTGAGCAGATAATGTGAAGTGTATTCAATAGCAGCACCTGCTTGCACTTCCCACGCAGTGAAATGTGATAAATGACTGCGAATATCGTGTTGTTGATTAGGATTGGCTTTGACCACATAAACCCCAACAGTACTGGCAAAGGCTTCATTGTTATCAAAGTTTAAAATGGGAGTATCATCAGGGCTGGTTAAACGAGGAGCTCTGGATAAGGCCTCAGGCAACATAAAAATGGAGCCGGCAAAAGGCAACATGCCTGAACCACGATGTAAATACACATAACCATGATTAACGCTGGCAGCAATGTTATTATTGGCACGCACCATGCGACCCTGAAACCAAAACCCATCACCAGTTCGCCCAATATCGAAGGCTTCTCTGGGGTTGCCATTCTTTGGATTGAATGCAGAATTGCCTTCGGCTTTTATGGCTAAATTATTGGTCCATACTCCAATTTCATTGCCTGTTTCTGCCACAAATCCTGCACCAAAAGTATCATAACTAACATTGTTGTGCAAAATAGCATTGCTGTCATGGTGCACAAATCCCCAGCCAGGAGACCCAAAAACTGCATTTCCAATACCGATGGCAGGATTTTTAACATCGTTTACACCTGATCGGTGAAAGTGAAAAGGATAGCGTGCCCTAACATTGCTATCAACCTGCATGTTAACAATATCTTCGGCATCAAAACTGTCTAGAAACTTGGATGTTCTGCCCAATTGCCAAAAGCTGGCATAACGCACATCGACATCGGCATGGTGTACATACATAACATGACCGCGGCGATGACGGGGAGTTGAATTTGGGTTTTCTGTGGCTATGGTGATATTGCGACTGTAATTTCCCACGGATGTTTTTAAATCAGACCGTGGTGTAAAATGATCAAATTGTAGTGGCGGATTAAAGGCGATGACATTGTTTTGGATGCCAGTAATGGTTAAAACTTCATCTTGGGTGCCATGATATAGCACAGCTTGAGCACTATTATCCCATTTCCAACCTGAATATTTGGTACCCGCTAAAACCAAGGTATCACCAATATTCCAATTTTTTGGTGCAGAAGATAATAGTAGTTGTGTATTGCCTATTAACGGGTTTGCCGTAACTTTTAGGTGGGATGTTTTGTTTTGTCCATGGATTTTGACTTTACCCATAGCCAATATCCCACGCCCAAACATTAAAGGATCGCGAACCAAATCCAAGTCGCCATTATCAATAAAACTAATATTAACAGTGACACCAGATTGAATCGGTGTGTTTTTTGTTCCAATGATTAACTCACCAGTACTTTCAATAACCATTGTATCAATGCGCAGTTGACTGGACTGACTAGCAGAAAATTTCAATCGACCATGTGACTCAATCCCTCGTATAGGTATTTGACTGATTTGATCATACTCGACGGTAATGTTTTCAGGAATCATCACCCAAGCATCTATCGCAGGAATTTGACCATTATGCCATGTTTGCGTATCAAACCATGAGCCACTATTGATAGCCGTATGGGTAATATCACTGTCAGTGATTAATGCTTGAATCAATTGTTGATGTGTTTGCGCTAATACATTATTACAAAGAGTCAAAATAACTGACTACAACAATAGAAAATAAATCTGGGTAGTTTTCATAAAGTGCTTTCCAATTAGTTCAATCGAATTATATTATTGAAATACACGCATGATTGTGATTTGATTCTCAATTTACCGTAATCAGATGAATTAACCTTTCATTCGAACTAAGAATTAACAATGAAAGGTATCTTCAATCCTTGTATAATAAGAGGCCAGTAGAAGTTTATTTTGGCCTCTAAAAACAATGAAAAAAATGACTAAAATTTAAAATCCACCGTCATAATTTCATTGTTCCGTAAAGGCTTCACAATGAAATTATGGCAGCGAATTGAGCATTAAATATTGTTTGTGTAAACATTAATAATTATGTAAATTAATCAAGAGGAATTATATCTTAAATTAAAGTAAAAACTGGTCTAGGCAATGGGCAATACTATAACAGCTACTCTGAATAGTTAGCCTCATTGTTTAATTATTTTGGACATTAATTAAATTATGGATTTTTCCTATCAACTCATTTTCCTGATAAGGTTTGGTAAAATAGGCATCAACCCCTGCCATAAGAGCTAAATCTTTGTGTTTTGTGGTTGAACGTGATGTCACCATAAGTAATGGTAAATACTTGAGGTCCGCAATTGACTTGACGTGGGTAGCAAGCTCTAGTCCATTCATACGCGGCATCTCAAGATCCAGTATTACGG
>JAESTH010000080.1 GCA_016763695.1 Alcanivoracaceae bacterium | reverse complement strand
TCATCATTTTTATAGGTCAGTTTTTGTAAAAACAAATCACACAAGGCATCCAAGCTACAGTCTTTTTGACTGACTGTTAACTCATCAGAAAAACAGCCAACCCAACTAAGAGCATCCCAACTTTTTGGACTAATACTAACCCTCAAGTCTTCCAAGCTTTTACTTTTGTTTAATCCTAAAACATAATCTTTCCAGGTGATATCAGCAGGAATCTTATTAAACTCTGTTTGCATTAATCCCAATTTTTTTATGTCCTGAAAAATATCACAGAAGCCCTGGTATCTCAACGTACCCCGTAAGATATCCTTTACACTGTCAATGCCGTAAATATCTTTATAATTCACAGAGTTACGATTAGGGTAGCATTCTAAATCCAGATCTGCAATTGCTATGGGTTTGCTCCACTGCATCAGGTCTGTGCCCATAACCTTAATAGCTTGATTGTTATACTGATAGATGGCCTCATTAAGCAATACCATAATGGCACCACGTGGCTCCCAGGAAAATTTATAACCCAATGGATTGTCGTTATCATCAGGAGCAGGAATACCACCGCACCATGAAACGAATGATTCTATTTCATCACCTTTAGCCTGAGCATCATCAATAATTTGCATGGCACTCAAATGATCAATGCCAGGATCCAGACCAATCTCATTCATGATGCAAATCCCCGCATCTTCTGCCTGTTTGGCAAGTGCTGACATCTCCTGCGTTTGATAACTGGCTGTGACCATATTCACTTTATGATGAATACAAACTTGCGCAATTAACAAATGAAAGGGTGCAGGAACAAGACTAACCACCACATCAAAATCTGCAACTATATCCATCAATGCCTGTCTATCAGCAACATCCATCTGTATCGCTTTGACATGATCAAACTTGTCTGCTAATGTTTGTGACTCTAACAATGTATAACCAGCAATAGTCATGTGGTTGTCTTCTCGACGATTTAAATACTCTACCAAAGGTTCAGCGACAAAGCCTGCACCCAATACTAAAAATCTTGCCATTTAATCAACCTATTCTATTTATAATTTGTTAACATGATAAATCATATCAACCAGTGAGTGTATATACTAAATGGAAAATTTAGGTTTTATTTCAATCCTACCTGTTTTAATAACTTTATTAATTGCCGTATGGACCCGCAATGTCATTTTGGGTTTATTTATTGGTGTTTTTACAGGTGTGATGATTTTGCATGGGCTCAATCCATTTACTGGCATGAGTACCCTGATTGAAAAATATATCATCGTACAGGTCACCAGTAGTTCGCATACGGGCATTCTGATTTTAATGGTGCTTATTGGTGGGGTCGTGGGTTTAATGGAACGCTCTGGTGGCGCGGTGGCTTTTGCCAGTATGGTGATTAAATATATCAGCAGTAAGGTTAAAGCACAACTGGCGGCATGGACCAGTGGTTCCTTATTATTTTTTACCGACTCTGGCACACCTTTAATTGTCGGGCCTTTGTTTCGCCCCATTGTAGATGGCATCAAAATTTCCAGAGTTAAACTGGCCTGGATAATCGACTCAACTGCCTCACCTGTGGCTGTACTGATTCCTTTTATTGGCTGGGGATTGTATTCACAAGGCCTAATCGCGCAGGAGTATGCAGAACTGGGTCTTACTGAAAGTGCCTTTAGTGTCTACGTCAAAGCCGTGCCTTTTCAGTTTTATTCGTTGATGGCCGTTATGATGGTACCAATGGTCGCGATGTTAAAAGCCGACTTTGGCCCCATGAAAAGAGCCGAAACCAACTGCGCAAAAGGCATTGTACTTGAAGATGAAAACACCAAAATAAGCGAAGGTGTCAGCGAAGATATTATCAAAAAGGCCAAACCAGTTCTGGTATGGTTACCTTTATTAATCATGTTGGTGGTTATGTTTGGTCTGCTCGTGCCATTAGGTTTTCCTTTTGATATGTCAAATATCCCTGGTAATGCCTTTCGTTCTGCTCTTTCCACAGCTTATATATTTGCGGCATTAGCATTGATTTTACTCATGGCAAAATTTGGTATCAGAACACTGGCCGAAGGGTTTGCTCTTTATATTAAGAGTATTGGGGTTATTGTTAATATTCTTATTATTCTGATTCTTGCCTGGTCATTAGGCGCCATTGGCAAAGACCTGGGAGCGGCCACTTATATCGTGGCTTTAGCCGATGGCTCTTTTCCTCCTAGCTTAATACCACTGGTGGCCTTTCTGGTTGGTGCGATTATTTCTTTTTCAACAGGTTCTTCATGGGGCACTTATGCTATTTTAATGCCATTGATTATTCCCATGGCACACCAGTTTGATGCGCCCATGTATGTGAGTATTGGTGCAGTTTTATCAGGCGGACTGTTTGGCGATCACTGCTCTCCTATATCTGACACCACTATTTTATCGGCAACGGGTGCGGGCTGTACGCAGATTGATCATGTCAAGACACAACTACCTTATGCCCTGTTTAATGGTAGCTGCAGTATTGTTGCTTTTGTCTTTGCGGGCATAACTGGCAGCGTTTGGGGGTTAGCTATTGGTGTTGTCTTGATGCTTATTGGCTTGTTAGTGATTAGACGTTTTAATAAATGATGCTGTAGAAACAAGTGAAGATGAGAGGTATTATAACCAACCGTTTTGATGGGCAATTCTGGCTGCTTCAATACGGTTAGTGGCGTTAAGTTTACTGGATGCTGATGATAAATAGTTCCTCACTGTTCCTGCAGACAGGTGTAATATTTCTGCTATCTGCTCAGTCGTTTTGCCTTCTTTTGCCAAACGAAGAGCCTTTCTTTCTTTTGTTGTTAAGGGATCCTGTTCCATCCACGAATTTTGCATCAGCTCATGGGATATGACACGCCCCCCTTTTTCGATTTTTCGGATTGCCGCCAGTAGTTCTTTCGATGGTGAATCTTTTAATAGATAGCCTTTGACACCTGCATCCATTGCTCTGCGCAAATAACCAGCCCGCGAAAAAGTGGTGAGAACTATTATTTTTATCTTCGGTTTTTTTTGTTTGATTAACTGCGCCAACTCAAGACCCGTTAACTGAGGCATCTCAATATCTGTTACGATTATATCAACGCTAGCCTTTTTCTCATTCATAATAAAATCCAGCGCATTTTGTCCATCTTGCGCCTGATGAACAACATTGATATCATCTTCTAAATCCAACAACGAGGACAATGTGGTTAACAGCATCGCTTGATCTTCGGCGATTAATAAATTAATCATTGTCATGCCCCAATGGCACACTAACTGTTAGTTTAGCTCCAGATGATGACTCAATTTTAAACTGTCCTGACATTTTTGTTATACGTTCATTAATCCCCTTCAGGCCAAATCCTTCACCACTGTCCTTTGAAAAACCCTTGCCATTATCCTGCACCAGTAAAACCGCCATATTATTGTCCTGCTTAATCAAAACTTCGGCCTTATCAGCTTGTGCATGCTTGAGAATATTTGTAACCAATTCTTTGAGAATAATAGCCAGTTCTTTATTGGTTTCATCCTTTAATTCAATGTCATCAAAATGGTACTCAAAGTGAATATTGTTACTTTCCAATACATATTTTGCATGGGCTAATTCAGTATTCAGATCACTGCTGCGATAGCCTGTGACCACTTCACGGATTTGTTTTAATGCGTCTCTGGATATGTTCTCCAATTCTAAAATTTCCGCTAGGGCTTTTTTCTGATTTTTTTCTATCAATTTTCCTGCAAGTTCTGCCTTTAGAGTAATAACCGAAAAAGTATGACCAATTAAATCATGTAAGTCTCTGGCAATCCTTTCTCTTTCTGATATTTTTGCTAAGTGACTAACTTCCTGCTGAGAAAGAATCAGCTCTTTACGCTTCAAAGTTATATCATGTTGATAAATATTGATGCCACCAATCATCAATGTAAAAAAAATGGCTGGCATATAAAAAAATAAAGAATGCCCAAAATAAAATGACAATAAGCCAATCCAGGCAACAATAATCATCAAGGCAATTAATGCCTTCCTGCTGCTGCCTAACATACAACAAAATGCACCTGCATAAACAAAAAACACACTGGCTCCTGAAGTGAGCTGTGCAAGAAAGCTGCCAATAATTAATATCGCCAATATATTCCATTTTATTTTATTTGCAGATACCCAATAGCCATTGAAGTACACAACCAGAAACAAAAAGGTACCCATTGCTGCATACCAATAACTGTATTTAACAGGATGATAGGCAGCCAGGCTAATAAAAAACATCACCAGATAAATCAACCAAATATAGGGCCCATAGTGAAAATCATCATGGTCTGGCAATAACTTTTTATCAATATTCTTTAACAATTTTTTCATTTTCTTCTGACGCTATTGTATTTTATGTGGTGTGCTGCTTATTCAAACTTTAGATTATCAAGCATAAATTCAAATTTACCCAGTTTCCTGGTCACTACAATCGAAATATTTGAAATTTCTGCTAAATCCACGTTGTTAAAATTAGCTAATTCAATCTGATAGGTCTGCCATTGATCTGATAGTCTGATCTCTTGTGTACTGGGCTGAAAATTACCTTGCTGAAATAACAATACAGAGAATCTATCAGTATTTTGCCCTGCTTTTGCATCAAATGTTAATGTCTTAATATGACTGAGATTGACGCCGTGCCCTTGATCTACACCAGGAATATAACTCATACCACTCCACTGAAACATATATCCTTTTTTAATCTCACCTTTTACGTGCAAGTATTTGTCCTGCTGACTGTTGCGTTGCAAATGGGTCAATTCAACCACTGATTTACCTCCTGCATATTGATCACTTGTTGGCACTATGGCTGTACCCATGTTTGTTTGCTTTATTGATGAATTGAAATCACTGATAAGACCAGTAGAAAAAACTTGATCCTGATTTGAAGTATCTTGATCTATGACTATGGATCTTTTGAATTGAACTCCATTTTTCCAGATACGATTAATATTTACAGAATAATTAATATCATCAAATACATTGCCATCGATAAGAATCATTGATGCCATGGCACCAACTTTCAACGTCCCTCTTAATCCAATAGGAAAATACTCTCTCGCAGCTGCTGTTGCACTGTATATAACCTGCTGATTAGTTAAACCTGCCTGAGCCAAAAAAGCTAATTCACCATGGATACTGATACCATGAGTGGTTCCTGGATTTGGAGCATCAGATCCAGCAAGAATAGTGATCCCAGCTTGTGATAATAATTTCACACTATCCAAAGCTTTTTGAAAACTACTGGCTGGTATTTTAAAATCTGGGAAAACGGCTTTTAGCTGTTGTTTCTGTTGTCTGCTAATATAGTCAATAATTTCTGGATTTTCTAACAATTGTGTCGAGTTTGAAAGTCGTGCTACTGATGCTTCAACCGATAAGGTCGGTATCATAAAAGCGTTGTTTGCTTTCATCATGTTGATAAGTTCATCATCGGCCACTTCATCCATAAAACTATGTACAATACCATTGGCGCCAAGCGATATGACCTCCTTTGCTGAAATGAGATTATCCACATGAACCACTAACATAACTCCATTTTTATGCGCGCTTTCAATCAGTACTTTGACAATATCCTTGCTGATAGATGGAAAGAAC
>JAESTH010000079.1 GCA_016763695.1 Alcanivoracaceae bacterium | reverse complement strand
CACTTGGACCTAATAGCGAATGTGTGGGAGAAGAGTCTCTTACACGCTGTTGGCTTTTTATGCCGACTACGATCATTTCTGGAATATGAGGAGTTGCATCTGAGCTAAGTTGCTGAACTGTACCAGTAAATGAATGGAAAAATTTCTCTCCGTCAAGAAAATATAACACAGGGTAGCGACTATGTTTATGATTCTGTTTGTATGATTGAGGTAGGTTAATCAATATAGTTCGATCTTCGTTCAATATTTTAGAATGAATAACATGTTTCTTACCAATAATGATGTTGTTTTCAGTGTCTCCTGCAAAAACACTTGTAGATAAAATTGATATTAATAAAAATACAAAAAACCTCATAACAGTCTCTTAAATAAGTTAACCTCAATTCTAGTTTATTATATTTTTCTATACAATCTTTTGCTTTTTGATTCATGCTTTTTACACTTTAATTAGAGGCAGATATTTTTCTATCCATGTTTCTATATTTACATGGTCATCATTGAATGAGCAAGAAAAAAGTTAAGACAGACATCTGAATATCTATATGTCTAATCAAAAAAATATTATAGAAACATTGATATATAGTTGATAAATGTTAGACTATGAATGATAAAAAGGAGAGTGAAATGAAAGATTTATTGTTTTTTGATAAAATGGTCACACCAAAAATCATAACGTTTGTTTATTGGCTGATGCTTTTAATAATTGCCTTTATCGGTTTCAAAATTATTTTTGGAGAGTTCTTTGGAAGGCATTATGGACCATCATTTGAAAGTTTCTCTATTGGTTTAATATTTATTGTATTTGGCGCAGTTGCTGCCAGAATACTAAGTGAGATTCTTGTTGTTATGTTCAAAATAAATGAAGCTTTACAGGAAATAAGAAAAAAATAAAGATTCAGAGAACAGGCACGCATATTTTGTATACTTACCCTTGCCATAAAAGAAGGACTTTTGAACGCATCGAGTGACAATGTGATAATAAGGTGTAGCTTCTATAGACTAAATTTGATCGGATCAAATTTGAACGCAGTAGGCGGTCTGAAAGGGGATTTACATGGAAGTAAATCATATAATGAGCTGCTTTCTTGGAAAAGTCATGGCTTTTTGCTTGTAATGTCATAGTTTCATCTTTTTTATCAAAATAAAATAATGGTAAAATGCTGTTTTTGTTGTAGGGAGATGGCTATTCAGATGACTGTCCTATATATCGTTATTGTTTAATTCGCTCAATGAATTTACACAGTAGTGTTTACACCCTCATTTTCTACGGTATTCCAAGTACCTTCCTGAGTACTTGCATCATCCAAATGTGTGTAACGTATCCATTTATAAGGCTCTACTAGTATAAATTTCTCAATAATCAGTTAAAATACATTTTTCTATTTAAAAATAAGATAAACCGTGACTTATCCATTTTCTTACCATCTATTTAAACGAGCTCCAATTGCACCTACTTTTTTGTGTATAATTTTGATGGTGGTATTTTCTGGTAGCTATGTATTGATTTCATATCAAACGGGTTTTCTTAATAAAGTTTTAACAGGTGTAATCCCTTCTATCGAATTTAGAGCCAATTTCACCGTGATGTTATTAATGGCCTACTTACCAATGGCACAATATTTTTTGATAAAGTGGAGTCGAGAACACAGACAATCTTTGGCAAAGCTCACCCATTCTTTACCCGCATTTAGTTTTCGTTTAAGCCGTTTTTGGGGTGTGGTCGGCATGCTTATGCAATTTTGGTTTTTTTTCAGTGAGTCATGGTTTAATGGTGATGTATTTGATCTGAATTTTTGGAGTTTTAGGTTAGTTATATCTCATATTTTTGTCCTTTCAATGGGTTGGCATTTATACCGCTTGTTAGCCTCTTTAATTCAGTATGCTAATCAGTTTAGCACCATTGCAAAATCATTAACATTACCTGATTTATTTGATGAAAAGTTACCGAAAATATTTGTACAACATGGTGTTAGAAATGCTCTGCTGTTAGTCGTTTTTGTTTCGATTTGTGGTAATCTGATTGTTGCTCCTGGCAATCGACTTGATGCGGCTTTATTGATTGCTATCATTTCTAGTCTGTGTGCTGTTTTGGTACTGATATTACCCGTTCTTGGAATTCATCGGGTCATTAACCGTACCAAACAAAAACATTTAACAAATATACAAGGACAAATTCTATTACTGACTGAGGATTTGAGTTCAGCTAAAATTGATTGGTTAAAACTCTCTACTTTATTGGCTCTCGAAACAAGAACTCAAGCGGTCAGAGAATGGCCTTTTGATGTATCAAGTATTTCTCGCTTTATTTTTTATATTATAATAGGATTATCTTCATGGGTAGGAGCTGCATTGGTAGAAAAATTGCTTGATTCCTTTTTCTGATAAAATAACAGTAACTACCAGAGAATCTTTGCTATTTGGCGAAAAGCATGGATACAATAACTAAATTCAGCTTTTTCGCAATAGATTATTATTTCTCAGTCAAGCACTAAATAGGCAATAACGATGAATCAGACACTTCCTTTAGCACAATTTTCTGCGATGGTTAAAGCGCAGCCCAATAAGGCTTACTTACACCAACCTATAAATAGAAAATTGCAGGTATTTACTTGGGCACAAGTGGATGATATGGCTAAAAGATTGGCCAACGCGCTGTTGCAGATGGGGCTTGTTGAAGGGGATCGAGTCGGAATTTTATCTAAAAATTGCGCCGAATGGTTTATCAGCGACATAGCCATCATGATGGCTGGTATGGTGTCGGTACCGATTTATCCAACGGCAAACCGAGAAACCATTAACTATGTTATTGATCAGAGTGATTGTAAAACGGTTTTTGTTGGTAAACTGGATAATTTTATTGAGGCTGATGCTGGAATTGCCCCGCAAATACCAAGGATTACATTTCCATACCCGACAATAAAAGGGCAGTATCAGTGGCATACCTTACTTCAAAGCAAGCCCCTAAACAAAATCAATAATGCCGCGGTCAATGATACCTTTAGCATTTCCTATACATCGGGTAGTACCGGCAACCCAAAAGGCGTGGTGTTAAGCTATGGCAACTTAGCCGCTTCTTCCTCCACAGCCGCCAAGTCGATGGGTGTAAGAAATCAAGATCACCTCATGTCCTATTTACCATTGGCACATATCACCGAGCGCAGTTTGATTGAAACGGTTTCATTTTATAGTGGTTGCAAAGTATTTTTTGTCGAAAGTTTAGACACTTTTATTGATGATGTAAAAACTGCCCAACCGCATTTATTTATTTCAGTTCCGCGCTTATGGAATAAATTTCAAATTGAAATTTTAAATAAAATACCTGACAAAAAACTGCAAAGATTATTGAAAATTCCTCTAATCGGTAAGCTTATCGCTAAAAAAATCCGCAAAGGTTTAGGGTTTATGCGTACACGATCTTTTGGTTCTGGCACAGCGCCAATTTCTGCCAGCACGCTTGCGTGGTATGAGCGGATTGGCATGCCTATTTCTGAAGGATGGGGCATGACAGAAACTTCGGGGCTTTCTTGCAGTAACTTTCCTTTTAACAAAAGTTCGCTAGGTACCATTGGTAAAGCCAGTGATTGTGTAGAAATGAAAATTGATGAAAATCAAGAGATTCTTATTCGTGGAGTAGCCGTTTTTAAAGAGTATTACCAACGACCTAATGCAACAAAAGACAGTTTCACCGATGGCTGGTTTCACACCGGTGACATGGGCTCGATCACTGCAAATGGCGAGTACCAAATTATCGGCCGACTCAAAGAACAATTTAAAACCGCCAAAGGTAAATACGTAGCCCCAGCGCCCATTGAAAACTTGTTGACGCAAAATAATAACATAGAACAAGTGTGTGTTTTTGGCCAAGGTCGCAAACAACCCATCGCCCTAGTCGTGCTCAGCCAAGCAGCTGATGCCAAGTCAATATCCCAAAATCTTGAACAAACTCTAGAACAGGTTAACTCCCAATTAGAAAGTCATCAAAGATTAGATAATATCATCGTCTTAAATGAAGAGTGGACGATTGAAAGTGGTTTATTAACCCCAACAATGAAAATTAAGCGAGCCGACATAGAATTGAAGTTTAGCGAATACTTAGAACAAGATTTAGTCGAAAAAGTCATTTGGCAATAAAACACTGTCATACCCGTGCAAGCAGGATCAAACGGCAGGAGCCATGAGACAATCTCAAGCAAATCTAGTCGTAAAACATAGGATATGTAGGATATGGGTCAAGTGACTTGTTTAAAAATCAAACTTAAGTACCTGTCCATAAGGTCGTTACGTTCTTATCAGCATGGCAGACTGAATCAATGGATCAGAGTATTTGATGTTTCGCCATTCTTTGTGATATGGTTTTTGAGTTCATTAACCTTAATGCCCAAATATTACATTATGAAAGAAAAATGAATAATAGATTTTATAATGTCTAAATTAGTATAGTTATTTTTGGGTATGGTGCTTTATATTTTTATATATTATTAACCCTGTGGCATTATGTCGCGGGGTTAATAAGCATATCAACAAGAGATATTCATCACATCAGATTAAGGATTATTCAAAACCATCAGCATAAATCACATCAGAAAGAAATTCTGGATTGATGACAATAACTTGATAGGAATAAGATGACTGACTGGCATTACCGATGCCAGAAACGGTTACATTGATGGTACGATCTGCTTGTCCACTTGGAAAGCTAAGCCCACTGGGCTGCCAAATAATGGTGTTGTCACCAAAGCCGTTATCAGTACGAGACACAACATTAAGTGAAATTGGCGAACCATTTTCCGTCATTGATACAGATGCTGATCCATAATTGGCGCTTGGTGAAGTATTCAAAGAGAATGACCACCTATTATATACCACTGTGTTTGGTACAAAACCTTCTGGTGGCCATGCAACGATGTCTGTGGTTGGTCGGCTGGTATTGCCACCAAAAACCCAAAGGGCATTAGCGCTTCTGGTGCTTCCCCCTACAGAACCAACACCAAAACTGGCGGCTCTGGGGTTGAGTATCCAACGTCTGTGACCAACTGGTTGATTATTAGATCCAGGATCATTGATATATAATACCATGGAATTAGGCCCACTAACCCCAAGTGCTAAATTTGAATTACCAGCGGCTTGTGCGCCATCTTGGGTATAACAGATCCAGTTAGTTGGAGGCGTGTGCGAAAGGTTGTTATTGACCGACATCATCAGGGCAGCTTGTTGTGAAGCCGCATTTAACGATGCATCATTCACCACTTCTTCTAGGTTTACCATTCCCCTGAAATAATTGATCATGGTGAAGGTGGCATTCAAATAAGCTTGCGATGTGTTGCCAGCTTGACAAGAACTGGCGTTGCCGGTCCAGCCAATTGCCACACTAAGATTTGGTAGGTATTGAGTCTGATAAAAAGAAACAACGGAAATTCTACTGGTTGTATCAACTGCAGAGAGTCTGTTAGCAGTGGCTGTGCTCTTAGCTTCGAAAATTGCATAGCGTTGATGCCAACTGTAATCAAACAAGGCTTCTCCCATGTCAGTGCTTGTTAAATTATTTTCTGCGTTGAGACTGAATCCTATTAATAAAAAGGAAAATCGAATAGTCTTTTTTATGTAATTTAGATTCAAAATTTTACCATTGATATATCTGAGAATCTTAAGTGTAGTTTTTTTTCGGTTTAATAAATGATAACTCATTCACATATTTATCAGTATATGTAAATCAATGGAACCAGAGACGATTATTTTTCAAACAGTACCCTTACAAATAAAATATAGGCAAAGCTAAAGCATCTGCACTGGTAAAATATTTCTCAGAGAAAAAAGTTAGACTTTTCAAATATAAGGGGTGTGCGGCGGGGTTGGGTCGTTCATTCAAGTGATAAAGCTATCATCTGGGAGATATACTGTTGATTTGAAATATATTGGAAACGACAGCCAACTGCCCACCAGATAATAACGTTATAGTAATAAATTATGATCAGTTAAGTTTTTAGGTTGCATATTCGATACCTGGTTTAAATATTTTTTTGTTATTTATTTTAGCTTTCCTTCTAACATTTATTAGGTTTTGTCATCCTGTTATAAACATGATGAGTATATTAATCGTGTTGAACCTTGCCCAAGAAATTCAATTAAAATAAACAAATAGCTTTCCAAAAATTTATTTTTTCATATAAACTGGATGCAGAGATTAAAACATATTAATTTAACACAATAAATTTGAGCATATGATATTAGGAATTGACCTTGGCACAACCAATATTGAGCGAAATACAACGATACCTGCCAGTAGAGTGAATAGTTATGTGACAGTAAGCAACAACCAAAAAAAGTTACAAATGGATATTTATCAAGGTGAAAGTCGATTAGTTAAAAATAACATTAAATTGGGTTCAATCATGGTGAAT
>JAESTH010000078.1 GCA_016763695.1 Alcanivoracaceae bacterium | reverse complement strand
TCCAGTATAACCTTTTGATGGTTCGGCCAAACCAATCATACTTGTTGCATCACGAAAATAGCCTTTGCCATTATTTTTATAATTAGTATTGGTTTCATTTAATAAATGGGTCATAAATAAATCTAAATCACCGTCGTTATCAAAGTCACCCGCATCTACACCCATACTGGCTTCAGGTTTACCGTGTTTGTTGACGGCATTCCCTCTTATAAGACCTTCATTTTTAAAAGCTTTATCCTTTGTATTCATCCACATAAAATTATGTCCCATATCATTGGTCACATAAATATCCTGATAGCCATCCAGGTTGAAATCACCAGAAACAACGCCTAAGCCTGCACCTTTTAAAGTCATTTTACTGGCACTGGTGTGATTGACAAATTTTCCGTTGCCCATATTCTTAAATAATCTGTCTTTTAGCGAGGGATAAGCATTTGGGCCACAATATTCAGGCATTCCTGTCTGGCTTATACAAGTTTTATGGCCTGCAAGAGTATAATCAACATAGTTGGCTACATACAGGTCTAACCAGTTATCACCATCCATATCAAAGAAAGCGGCGCTGGTTGACCACCTGTTGTCTTCTGTATTCGTATACTCAGTTACCTCTTTAAAACTTCCATCGGTATTGTTTAAAAACATGTGATTGGCACCAAAACTGGTTAAATATACATCAACAAAACCATCATTATTAATGTCGCCAATAGCAATTCCCATGCTGTATTCCGTCGAGAGTAGTCCGCTCTCTTTGGTCACATCTGTGAAATGTAATATGTTATCTTTTAAATCATTTCTGTATAGTGTCCCATGATATTTTTTTGTGGTTGTTGTGGATTGTATTTGTAACTCTCCTCCCTGACCAATATAAACATCTAAATCACCATCGTTATCATAATCAAAAAAAGCGGCAGCTGGGCCCATCATTTCCACAAAATAAAGATTGCCATCCATACCATTATAGTGCTCATATACAATGCCTGCCTGTTCGGTTACGTCTATAAATATTTGTTTCTTTTCCTTGGTATCAACAGTTTGGGAACTACAGCCAGTTAATGTAATCATAAGAAAACAAATGGTTAATCGAGTTAAAAATTTAAGCGTTTTCATGAATGATATTTATAGTTAACCAATTTTAGTTTGGAGGGGTGTTCATTTTGTAGTTTGTCCCAGTGTTGTTCAAAAGTGTTTTGTGTTTTGGGGTGTTTCATTTTTATTGAGATATCTATTAATGGTTTCAGTATATATCCTTGAGTAAGAATTTCTGGCCTTGGAATAGTAATATTTCCATCTTGATAAACATCGGTATTAAACAATAGAATATCAATATCCAGAGTTCTGTTGGAGTAGCGCTTCTGACGACGGTCTCTACCATGAATATCTTCAATGTACATTAACCACTTTTTTAATGGCAGCAGCTCAAAATGTGTTTTTATTTTAATCACTAAATTATGAAAATCATGGCCCTTAAATCCAAAAGAGGGAGATTGATAAGTCGGTGAAATGAGACAATACTTAAATGATGATTCGAAAAGTTTTATACAGGACAGAATATTTTTTTTCTTGTTAAGATTACTGCCGATACCAAGAAAAACTGTATTCTCCCTTATCATCAGTGTTAATTATTAGTTCTGCTGATGCGGATACCGACATTTTTTGCTTGATCCAAGGCTTGGGGTTTTGATAAGGTTAAATTTATTTTTCTGACCTTTTTATTCTTTAATATTCTGTTTGCAATGGCATCTGCCAGTGCTTCAATAAGGTGAAAAGAAGAATTGCCGATAAATGCATGGATATCTTTGCATATTTGATGGTAATCCAAAGCATGCTTTAAGTTATCGGATGCACTGGCCTGAGCACTTTCGTATTGCATTTCTATATCTACGATTAATGTCTGTTTAATCTCTCTCTCTCGTGGATAAACCCCAATAATCGTTTCTACTGTCAGTTGCTGTATAAAAATAGTATCCATATGACGATATTATAATTTGGGTATTCCAGTGGTTAAAAACCATTGCTTAAGCTTATCGTCGTATTCCCAGGATTGGTGGTCGTATATGGTTTTGGTTTTATTGGTATGGATATTGTAAAGCTGAATTTCTACACTTTGCAGTATGATATGTTCTTCACTGCCAGGAGTAATTGGAGACTCCAAATATTGACTGACTTTGAACTGTTTGAGCCTTTCTAATTCAAAACCACTGGGCTTGATATCCTCATCCTCAGGTTTAAGATAGTTAATTGCGGCATCAAAATTAGACCAGCGGATTAAAGATGCGTATTTAAATAGAGTGGCGTCTAAATTCCGTTTTTTATTTGACGAGCCACCACAAGATGTCAATAAAACAGTAATAATAAAAATACTCAGTGATAATTTTTTCATAATGTTACCTATCTTCTTTAGGGGTTGAGGCTTTAGGAATTATGACATATTTGGCAGTCATTGTGCTATAAATATTAGCATCTTCATCCCGTAATTTAATTAAACACTCAATCCTCTGATGGCGGCCACCTGCAAGTATCGATTTTATTTTTTTAAACTCGTAATGAAGATTGAAACTGGCCTGTAAAAACAAATCCTGAAACATGGCTTTTTGCCAGACAGTTTCGTTTTTATGAACAACAATATCAGCCTCGATTTGAAACTCTTCACAATTCAGTTTGATCAGTGACCATGCCGCTATGATCATCAGTGCAGAACTACTGCCTCCAAAGACACTGCCTTTATCATTGATGTTATTAATAAGAGGGGCTTTAAGTAATATGTTTTCACCATTAAATTGTTTGATTTCTAATCCCATATCTTTTGTTAAGGGTATTTCTTTGTGTAAAAAAGTTTGTAACTCATTAATCATTTTATATTCTTGTATTGTTATGGTCTTTATAATCAAAGGGTTATTGGCAGGAAAAACTGGACATGGCATCAATATTCTGTTCACTGTCCCAGGCATAGACTCTTGCTTCTTTACAGTTATCATTAAATCCAATAGTGAAGTTTGCTGAGTCTATAGTAAATTGTTGTTTGTCTATCACCTCAGAAGATCCATCAATAAATTCAACTTTAACTTTCCCTTTAAAATTTTCACTGTCAATAGTTACTTTAGCGAGTCTTTCTTCATGTAACACATTGGTTTTCATCGTGAGAGTTGGTAGAGCCAGGTGTAAAGCAGGGTCACCAAGCAAGTTGTACATTTCAACGGCTACCCGTCCCTTGTACGATCTTTTGGCATTCATTATTGCCAGTCCTAAGCTTTGTCTTGGGGTTTGGTAAATATTGTCAATAACCGCCTTTGAGAAAGCTTGATTAGGTGAGTTTCTCCACGAGGCCGCCAAAACTGCAATAGCTCCTTTATCTTTGACACGAAAAAATTTTTCACCAATAGAATCCGCAAACGGATGGTCATAAGGTGCGGAATAACAGGACATACTCATGACAAAGGGTAGGGTGTCTTTATTATTGAGTTTGTCAATGTGATCAAGGGTAAATAAATCACGATTTTTCTTTAAATCAGGTGGGCCAATTCGCCAAATACTATTGCCACCATGACCAACGAAGTGTACGATAAGATCACCGTAATTGATGGCATCAGTTAAAGCTTCCTGAACTTTTAGATTATCACCATCCATTTTTTCAGGAAAGATGTTTTCTGCAACGGCGCCTAATTCTCCGATGCTGTTGCCAATTCTCTTGCTGTAATTTTGATAGCGTTTATTGGCATTGGTGATCCATAAAACCCTGCTTTTCCAAGGTCCGACTTTTGCATTGCTTTGATAATTTATACTCTTTTCAACCATGATATTGGCTTCTGCAACTGTGGCAGCAGTGAAGCGACCAATGGCAATATCAGGGATAAAGTCTTGTCCTTTCTGGTTCTTTTCGGGCACAATCGAGACAAACCAATTGTCACTAGCAGAATGTCCCTGAGATGAGTGATATTGTCCTGTTGGAATAAAATCTCTATTTTGTATTTCCGAATCATATCTGAATTGTTTTTGATTGATAAAATTACTACGAGCAGGTAGCCTCCTATTGGCCCAACTGGCATATTTGTCTAAATATTTTTTATTATTACGCCAATCCCAGCTAGAATCACCGATCAACAATACATGTTTGAGCCTACCATTTCCTGATTCATAAGTCTCTTGAATAAAATCTTTTATGGATTGTAACTCTCTAATGCCATGGGAGTATTTTTGATAAATATCATTGATGTCAACCACTGCAACACTCAGGCCCTTTTGTTTATAAAAGTCAGCCAGAGGCATCGTGGCGTCAACAAATAGAGGGTGAGATATCATTACATAATCCAGTTTCGATAAATCCATATCAAATGATCTTGTCGGTTGAGTAATGGCAGTTTGTAAATGTTTATAATTACCGATATAAACTTTATTCTCCAGGCTTAGGGCAACAGTATCAAAAGCATATTTTCTATTATTGATCGAGTAGGCAAACTGCTGCTTGGTGAGTTCAAACTTGCAGGTGTTATTGCTAAACAAGGCATGGCCAGCCGTTATCTTATTTGGAATTATTGCAAACTGGAAATCTATATAGTCCAACATCACCACATCAAGAATTCTCTTTTTATTATCAAGTCTTTTAGGTACCAAAAAAGTGATGTGATTGTCTTCGGGTTTAATGAACTGCGTAGGTAATATTATGGCATGACTGTTATATTGAGTTTTACCTTGCCAGTTGAGTGTCTCGATCTTATTACCATTAAATAAAACCTGAACTTCGTGGTCAGGTATGTTTTTTATGTTTTTATCTTTATTAATTCCACGAAAAACCACACGAATAGAAGTATCTAAAGTCTGGTCAGCTTTTGAAAAATCCAGTGGCACAGAGTAGCCCTTTTTATTTATCTGTGATATTTTCTTCCAGTACCACAACTCTGGTGCTTTTTTATATTGATGAGAATTTACCCGAATCAGTAAGTCGTTAGATTCTAAATGGTCTATGGTTGTGATTGATTCACAAATAGGTAAACGTTTATTTTTTTTATTTTTTGTTATCCATTTTTTATAAGATTTGGTTTTTTTGCCAATGTTCAGGCTGTAGCCGTTGAAATCATCTAAAGGGTGTTGATAAGTATATTGTCCATGTAACATTTCAGAAAAGAAGATTAAGTTATCATCTTCTTTGAAGAATGTTTTTTTGGATTTCAGAAAAAATGGCATTTCACCGTTTGCATTATTTAAATGTATTTGGCCGATAGCTGTTTTTGATTCAAGTAATAAATCGCTTTGTGGAATAGAGTAGAATCCAGTATTTTCCGTTCGTACCGATACTTCTTTAGCATAGACATGATTTAGGAATAAAGAAACAAAAATCAAAATAGAAATAAAGCGCATAAGATAACGAATATAAAATGAAGATTTGGCATTATATCAAACTTTAGAGATATATTCACAACTAAAAAATGTGTGGAACACACAACCAATACTAGGGTATTACCTTAAAGTGTCAGGAATCAATAATTTAAACATGCCAAAATAATTAGAATTGGATTTTGCTTTTTGTTTTTTGATTGTTTTTTTTGTTTTGTCTGTTTCTTGTTGTGGTTGAGCATTAGGAGTATCAATGGTTTGTAGACTTGATGGTGTCAGTGTACTACAATTTGCAACATCAGCATTGGCATTAATTGTAAGAATTAATAACAATACTAATAAAATATTTTTCCCAGAATTTAAATCAAATACGCCCATGGGCTACATTCTCAACCAGTTTTCAGAATATTTCAATCAAATTGTCGAATAAACCTGTAATAGCCCGAATAATTCTAACTAAATACGTTTTTCCATCCCATCTGGTCATAGTTATAAATATACCTCAATATTCTGTTATTTACCGTGGTGTCTTTACTTGTTTGAAGTATCAACTGATGTTAAAGGTGACTCTTTGCATTTTGCTTACTTAAAAAATCTCGTTATGGGACAGCTTAGGTACTATAATACCTGCACATTATAGAAATTCATTTAATATGCCCAAAAAGCAGCAGCTACAAGATATTTGGCTTACAGACTTTTGCGATAGTTTGCGTGTTTTCGTGTCCATAGTTATGATACAAATTGCGGTGATTATCTATGCTTTAAGCTTTTTTTCTTTTGATTTTGAGTTTTTACGTAAACTGTCTGTTTTAACTTTGTTAGCTCAGTTGGTTGGGTTGATTCTGTTGATTTTATTGTGTAAGTTACGTTATTTTTTTAATCAATTTGATGTGGTTAAAGGTGTTGTCATCTTGATATTATTGGTGATTTTGCTCACTTCATTTTTATCACAGCTTATCGGTTATTTAGATATGCAATTAACCTTTCATATGTTTGCCAATCAAAATGCGATTAATTATCTCAATATCAAATTATCAGTATCATCGGCACTCATATGTATTGCTTTAGTGCGATATTTTTATATTCAGGATCAATGGCACAAACAACTCCAAAAATTATCTGACGCACGGTTAAACGCATTGCAGGCCAGGATTAGACCACATTTTCTATTTAATAGCTTAAATTCAATTGCATCATTGATTTCCATTGATGCAGATCGAGCGGAGTTAGCGATAGCTGAATTTTCCAGTCTAATGCGACGGACTTTTACCCATAAAGAAAAATTCATCAGCATATCTGAAGAATTGAATTGGGTTAAACGATATTTGGCGATTGAAAAACTCAGATTGGATAAACGTTTAAAATATAATATTAACTGTGAGACTAGCTTATACATAAAAAAAATACCCGTATTGTGTTTACAGCCCCTGGTTGAGAATGCAATCCTGCATGGGTTACAGCCGCTTGAGAATGGCGGTATTATTGACATTGATATATTTGCACAGGCAAACAACTTGTTTATACAAGTGAGCAACCCATTCATTGTTCAACTAGATAATAATTCAAATGGAATGGCGTTGGCAAATATAAAAGAACGATTACATTTACAATACGGATCAAAAGCTTTTATGCAAATTGATAAAGACAATGAAACATACAAAATCACCATCAGTATTCCTCTATGAAATTTTTAATTGTAGATGATGAACCATTGGCTTTAATGCGTTTGCAAAAAATGCTGAGGCATGTCGGCATCAATGATATTATTACGGCAACTAATGGGCAGAAAGCAGTTGAAGCAGTTAAAGCCTTTCATCCACATGTGGTATTTTTGGACATAGAGATGCCCGTGCTAAAGGGTACAGAAGCAGCTGTAATAATCAAAAAAATTTCACCAGAATCCAAGATTATATTTTGTACCGCCTATGATGAGTTTGCAGTAAAAGCCTTTGATTTAGCAGCCAGTGATTACTTGCTTAAACCCGTGAGTAAAGAGCGGCTAAACCAGGCGCTCAAAAGAGTATCAAATAACAACTTTGATGAGACATTCACTTTTCAACGCGGTAATGATCTACTATCATTAGCCATTGAAGATATTTATTGCTTTGTCTCAGAGGAAAAAGCCACTCTCATGCATTGTCAACTAGGGGTCGTTGTTATTGATGAGTCCCTACTTACTCTGGAAACACGCTTTACAAAACAACTATTGAGAATCAATCGTAATGCCCTGATAAATATTTCTGAATTATGTGGAGTACATAAAGAAAATACACAGGCTTTTGCCAAACTGAGAAATACAGATTATCAACCCCAAATCAGCCGTAGAAACATAACTAAAGTTAAACAAATATTAAAATGACAGAGAACATACAAAAAACAATCACCATTGCCACCAGAAAATCGCCACTTGCCCTGTGGCAGGCTGAATTTGCGGCTCGCTTAATAGAAAAAAATTTTCCTCATATTAAAACAAAACTATTACCAATGACCACTAAAGGTGATCAGATTTTAAATGTGACACTAAATAAAATTGGTGGTAAAGGCTTGTTTTTGAAAGAGCTGGAACAGTCCATGCTCGCAGGAGAAGCAGACATAGCTATTCATTCGATGAAAGATGTTCCCGCTGATATGCCTGATGAATTCACCATTTGCAGTATCTTCAAGCGTCATGATGCCAGCGATGCCTTTGTCTCCAATACATACAGCGCCCTTGAGCAGCTACCGCAAAATGCCAGGGTTGGCACATCAAGCCTGCGAAGACAATCACAGCTTTTAGCGATAAGACCTGATTTGCAGGTTTTACCTTTAAGAGGTAATGTGCAAACCCGTTTACAAAAATTGGACAATGGTGAATATGACGCGATTATTTTAGCCACAGCTGGTTTGGAAAGGATGCAACTGGATGACAGGATAAAAAGTAAACTTATTCCCAATGCATGGTTACCAGCTGTTGGTCAGGGAGCCGTTGGTGTTGAATGCTTGTCAAATCGGAGTGATTTAATTGAACTACTGGCACAGCTAAATGATGAAGAGTCAGCTCAATGTGTCAATGCAGAACGTGCAATGAACAAAGTGCTAAATGGTAGCTGTTCAGTAGCAATAGGAGCCTATGCAACATTAAATAACGATAAGATTGCTATGCAGGCCATAGTTTGTGCACCTGATGGATCACAATCAATTCGCCAGCAGGCCGAGGCAAAAGACCCGTACGAATTAGGGTCAAATATTGCCAAGCTATTATTGGCAGATGGAGCACAAGAAATATTAGATATGGCAGATGACTAAGGTTACCATTTTAAATACCCGAGCTATAGCACAAGCAGAAAGTACACGAGAGGCTCTCCAGCAGCGAGGTTTTGACGTTATTGATTTTCCCTGTATTGAAATAATAAGTGTAAGAAGTAAAGATAAAGTAATTGCTCAACTAGAGCATATTAACAACAAGGATGTAATTGTTTTCACCAGCCAGTATGCTGTCCAATATGCCTATAAAATCAATCCGCGCTGGCAGATTAAAGAGACCGCAATTGTCATAGCTGTTGGTACAAAGACAGCACAAATTCTGGAGCAAAACTTCTCAGGAGAGATCTGGGTCCCCACACAGCAAAACTCGCAAGGCGTGATTGACTTATTACAGGGCATAAAATATTTCGAGACAATAAAGCTGATTAGCGCAGAAGGTGGCAGAAAGGTTATTCAGCGTTTCGCTATGGATAATAAAATTGACTTAACCCAGATCAATGTATATAAACGCCAGCTACCCCTCATAAAGACAGAACTATTCCAACAAATTGAACAGACAGATAATCTATATATTCTTGCTACCAGTGTTTCAACTATTAACAATTTAAAAGCCTTATTGCCCCAAAAATTATGGGATAAAATCTTAAGCAAAAAAATAATTTGTGCATCAGCAAGAATTGAGACAGTCGTGAGCGGGATGGGGTTTAAAATAACTGAAAATATGGACACAGCCAACCCCGAAGCTATAGCTGAAAAATTAAATATTCAAGAAAAACAAAGCTGAAAAATAAATATTTTTAATTAAATTCCTACCATTCTCAAGTTTTGAGAATAGCCTCCATTAAACTCCCAAACCGTAAAGATTGAGATCAACCGAAAATAAAGAAACATG
>JAESTH010000077.1 GCA_016763695.1 Alcanivoracaceae bacterium | reverse complement strand
GTTTTTAATTGATTACCAAAAAACCCTGCTGGATATTGCGCATTGTCTCCAGGCACATAATTATCCCAATCAATGCCCTGTATCACTTGTGAAGCATTTAATGTTTGTTGTGCAACCATATCCTCTGTAGAGTCTGGAGAGGCATATATTTCTGTTAGTGTGGTTTGCATGGCGCTTTCCCAGGCCCAGTGTCCCAGATTTAAACTAAACTCGGTTGGCGAACCCATCACCAGTGCAGATGGATCTCCTAATACTGCATCGGTATTATTATAAGATGGCACAATAGAAGGAATAAGCGCATTGTCTGGTGTGGTTAGAGATGAGGTAAAGTATCTGCTTAACCAACCTGTTCCTAAATTTGATGATGCGCTTTGTACTCCTAACTCCATTAATGCTGTTGAAACAAAATGGCTTCTATTGGCCTCTAGTAAACCAGTGGCATGAACTATTGCCATTTTATTTTGGTTAAACAAGTCCTGCAAGCCTGTTGCCAGCGGATGAAAGCCAAAGGCAGAGTTGCCAGTAAGGGCTAAGGATTCACTATTGGGAATATGTAAATTAGGCCTTAATACTGAGCTGTATTCTGTATAATTTGCTCCTGATCTAGGCGGCAACATATTTAAACCATCCATACCACCATTAAGAAAAACATAGATCAGCAAATCCTTTGTGCCATTGGCGCCGGTGCCATTGACACTATTATTAACCAATAAGTTACCAAAACCTACCTGCACACCACCTAATCCAGCCAATGTTACTAAACCTGATTTTTTTATAAATTGTCTTCTATTTAATTTTTTCATGATATTTACCTATAATTAAATTCAGAAGTTAAGAAAATTGTCGAAACAACAGCAAATAATCTTTCCTGATTATAACCAGGCCACTCATTGGTAGATAAATCTATAGCCGTGTTTCTATCCGTACCTTGCGGGTCTGAGGTATCATCAAAAGACATAAAGTTTGCCAGTTTGTCCTGAATATCTACATCAGGCGGTAAACCACAAGCTCTTTCAAACCAGTAATTGACGATATTATTGGCGGTTCTTTGTACGGGGGTAGTCAGTGCTGCCAGGGTTTGGTTAAGTATATCGTTATAGGGAATATCTGCATCATTTCTCCACCTTGATATTAATTGCATAAACCGCCAGGTTGACATAATGCTTGAGGCTCCCAACCAGTCTGTTTTGTTATCAGGATAACCATTGGGCGTGGTCCAGAAAAACAGGTTTTGCCCCGAATTGCTAAAGGACCAAAAATGATTAGATGAATCAGGGTTAGTTGGATCAAAATCATAAGAATAACCCAATTGACGCATGGCTGAGGCTGTTCTTTCAAAGGGACGTTTTATTTTTTCACCCCAAGTATTTAAAAATTCAGTGGATTGCAAGAGGGTCTGTATACCTAACTTGATTTGGTCAGCTGCCTGCCAATTTTGATGTAAAGTATCTTTGACCTGGTCAATAATAGCTTGGGATGGGCTATCACTGATAAAACGTCTACACAACTTGGTGGCTAAAAATTCGGCCGTTGCAGGATGCTCGGCCAGCATATCCAATATATCCTGCATGTCCTTTAACGGATTATTGCTATCGAAACTGTAATTATTTCCCATCACACGCTTAATATCCTTATCATGCCAAGTATCCCTGTATAAAAATTCTCCAGTAGCTATATTACCATTTTGATAATCAAAATAATCAGCACCACTATATGACCAGCCCGTTAATGCTCTTGCCATTTCAACTACATCTTCTTCTACATAACCAACCTTACGCCCTTCTGCATCGATAGGAACGTCTACAGCAGGCATATGACCAAGGTAGTTTTTTGCGCTGATGGTGTGCAACTCCAATAATTCTCTGGCAAAATTTTCATTAGGAGCATCTTTATTATTAAAGGCATTACCCAAATAATCCAGCATACAGGTTGCCTTTGTTACTTCTTCAAGCATCTGCCTAAAGTTTCCCAAGGCATTGGTTCTAATAACGTCACGGTCATAATGAACAAACATGGCAGGGATGCCATCACCATCCATATAAACATTGAAATGGTTGTGCCAAAAATCAGCCATCATTTCAAATAGCTGCTTATTACTTTGCGTTGCTCGCACAAAGGTCGCATAAAAAGTTTCTCTACCTGGCAGTATATGAAATGCCCATGGAATTTCCCCTTCATCTGGTCGGCGATAATGCTCCTGATATAATTGCATTCTTGTTTTGTTAAGGGTCTGATAACCATTGTTTAACATCAATTCAGCTGTACTATCATTTATCAAACTGGGATTAAGTTGCTCATTGATATAGGATAAAATCTTATCATTATCGGTGGCACCAGCCAATGTTTGTATATGAGCGATCAGAGTTGGTGTTGGCCCAAAGCCCATTTTGGTCAATACTCGATGAAAGAGGTTGGGTGTGGCAATCACTCCATTAAATGCAGGAATAGAATGGCCAATAGCTGCCAAAGGTTTAATCTTATTTTGGTTAAACTGATAGGTGCTAAATCCATCGGGTATTACTGAATTTTTGGTAAAATTTATATGAGGTTTTTCATCTTCTTTTCTTTTTGATAGATTCATCTTATTACCCTTTTTATTGATAATTTTAAATATAAGTCAATACATTTAAGCTAAATGTGAAATGAATCACACATTTAATTTAAATAGTAATGAGATAATCTAAATTATCAAAATATTAACATTTAGATCAGGTTATAATCAGAAAATATTAATACAGGTTATCATTACTGACAATAATTGGCGATATGTGCTTATGAAAATTTTACTCATTTATTTACTATGTTTATTTATCCAGATAAACTCCAGCGGGGCTAAGACGCATGAGGTTTTAGTCTCAAGTAATGTATTTACCCCAAATTCACTGGTAATTGAAGCTGGAGATACCGTTCGCTGGCGAAATACAGGAGGTGGGCACAATGTTTTTGCATCAAATGGTAGCTTCCGCTGTGCCGAAGGCTGTGAATCAGAAGGAGGTAATGGCGACCCATCAACAATTTTTTGGGTCTCAGAAGTCACATTTAGAGAAGTTGGCACAACTGCTTATATATGCCAACCTCATGTCGGCTTTGGGATGGTGGGATCAATTACGGTTATTGAGCCACAATCGGTTACAGTTCATGAAGTCCATGCAACCACCTCCAATGGTTTTGAACCTGATGATTTAACTATCCAGCGCGGTGATGTTGTTCGGTTTATTAATGATGGTGGCGCACATAATATCAATGCTGTAGATAATAGTCTGATTTGTTCGGAAGCATGCGAAGGTGATGGCACTAATTTTGATTCAAACCCCACTGGATTTCCATGGGATATTTATGTCAGGTTTGATCAAGTTGCTGATATCCCTTATTTTTGTGCCAACCATGAAAGCACTGGTACAGGGGGAATTATTAGGGTATTAACAGATACACTTTTTAGCAATAGCTTTGAATAAATCAAGCACTATTTAAGCTTTCAGAAACCAGTTTTTTAATAAACATTCTACAGGTCTTGGCCTTTTCCTGCATGTTTGGTAAACTGTCCAAAGCATCAGCCATCAAACCATAGCCCTCTATCAGACCGTCGTAATCAGGAAATGTTTTGTGCATTCCGTTGATCAATTTGATTACGGTTATTGAGTCACCATTATGGTTACATATTTTTGCCAGTTTCAATCTTTGCTCAGCGGTATTTGGTATAAAATTCGGGTTGACTTTCAACACCCGTTTAAAGGTAGTGGGTATTTGGTCTTTGCGGCCCGATAATAATAGATAATCAAAGTAATCAGCTGCAAATTTATCCAGTTGCTCCACATTTTTTGAAGCCAATAATAATTCAAAATAATTGGGCTTTATATTTTTTTCGTCTGGGTGGTTTGCTATCACTTCCTGATATAATTTAATAACAGCATCATATTCACCCTCTTTTATTAACACATCAATTCGCTCAATATTTTTTTGCAATACCGACTTCTTATGTTCATCATACAAATTATTGGTGCTGGTTTCAAAGCCCAATTCTTTTTGATACTGAAAAATCATATAACCCATAATATGGAATATGACAATCATATAATAATTACCAACCGCAGATTGCAATATTGTTGATATGATAGATAGTTCTGCCCCTATTATTTGGTTAATAATGCTGACTGAAGCCGACATAATCATGACAAATGCCAATAATAAACCATAGGGCAAGCCAATTGCTGTCATTAATTTTATCATCTTGGCAGGATTAAGTGCTTCCAGCAAATCCTCAGTTAGTGCCAGATTAATCATCATCGCTGGAAATCCTGCAATCAGAACAATACCAATAACACTTGCCAACATGGCACCAAGATAAGTAAATACCGAACCAATAACAAAACTAACCGCAACCACCATGAAAATTATTTTAAATATTAAACCAAAACCGCCTCCATAAGCCTCGCCCATATCAGGTGCCTTCAAGTTACCATTAGAAGTATTTTCTAAACAACTGAAACAATATTTAAATAACGCACCAGTTAGTAGCAAGTACCAGACTATTGCAAATGGCAAATACATTGATATAGCCGTCAATATTGAAATCCCGACAATTAACATAATCGAATCTGAGTTCATCGGATAACGAAAACTCTCCTCAAGTCTACGCCAAAATGGCACAATATTATTGGTATCACCCAAGCTGACCAATGCTTGCTGACATAAATAACAGGAATTTACCCCTCTATAACTATCGGTATTGGCACAGGCATCACAATTAAGGCTATGACATGAGTTGCATTTATAGGTTGCAGGTGTCAAAGGGTGATATTTACAGTATTCCATCATTATTTCCCTAAAGGTTTAAAGAAGCATAATTGCAATTTTTTCATAATGCTGCTTTTTGTCATTGTTATTTATTTGGGCAAAAGTAACTGATAGCTTTCTTGCTAACAAACCCAGTGATGGATGTTTGTTTTCGCGTTGTTCCAGAAGTGAAAACACCTGTTCTGCTGTCATGTAATTGCATTTATTTGTCATGTTCCAGCCAAATTTATATAAATCATCGTCACTTAATAAAGTTTGATCAGAAACATTCTGTTTCCATACTTTTTCAATTCTGTCCAACTCATGTTGTTTGAGTTTTTCCATTTTCAATAATTGTATCATGAATTTTTTATAGTGCTCGTCCTTTTGCATTTTTAACAAATTGTAGCGCAATAACATCCAATCAAATTGTGCTCCATTTTCTTCAATTACCTTATCCAATAACTGCCGTGCAGAGTTGAAACGGGATTTTGAAATATTTTCATATATTTTTGCCAGATCTTCCTGAATCTTTGGTACATCCTGGTTTTCTTCAATATACTCTTCATTTAACATTTTTGGATTAATAAAGTAAGCTAAAGCCATCATAATACTGCCAGCAATGAAACCACCAGCATGTGCCATAAATGCCACATTTGAGCCAGTATCACTGAAAAAGTCATAGAGCTCTTTACCTATATAAAAAGGTAAAATCAATAATGCTGGTGCCCTAAAGTATCCCACAAAAACAAAAAACCAGTAAAAGAACTCGATTTTCTTAAATCTGAACACTCCCAGATACATAGCCATCACGCCAGAAATGGCTCCAGATGCTCCCACTAACGGCATTGTGCTAGACATATCTATAAAGGAAAACAACAAACCTCCCGTCAAACCAGAAGCCAGATAAAACAACAAAAAACGCAGATGTCCAATCGCCGCTTCAACCGCGAATCCACATATAATCAAGAAAAACATATTACCTAACAAATGCATGATGCCACCATGTAAAAACTGATGGGTGAACAAGGTAAGTATACTCATTTTATTAGGAATCAGTCCAAAAGCTAAATAACTGATTGATTTAATTTCCTCATTGATCTCATTTCTAGGAAGTGCCCATTTTTCTATGAAACTTAAATAAAATAGATTGTAGGCATTTTTATCAAGATAATCATAAAAGTCTGAGTCGATTATAATGTTATGCAGTAGCTCAAATTCTGCAGATATATCATCATTCTCATCGTATTCAGTTTTAGTGACATCTTCTATTTTGCTGTATAATTTATTATTTTTCTCCAGCCTTTCCATTTCATGATTCTTACGCAGGTATTCCTGAAATAATGGCCATTCCTTCTCCAGAAAGCCAAGTTGTTTATACTTTAATACTGACTCAATTCCTTTAAAATCATCACCAAATTGATAACCAAAATAGATCATAGAATTCAATAATACCAGAATAAATAATACCAAGGGAGTATGTTTCCAGACAAATCTTTTTTCTGTAGGGATAATTAGCATACTATATCTACCTTATTCAGTTGTAGCTGCATCTTTGCCATTTAATGCGGCGTTCATCGCATGCCAACAAAGTGTCGCTGATTTAATTCGGGATGGGAAATTTTTGACTCCAGCCAAGGCATTGACTGCACCTAAAGATTCAATTGAATCTATATTTTTGCTTTTATCCATTAATTGGCAGAAGTCCAGAAATAATAACAGAGCCTGTTGTACCGTTTTACCTGTAATAAACTCAGTCATCAAGGAGGATGAAGCTGTTGATATAGCACAACTTTCTCCATCAAATTTTATATTGATTATTATATCATCTTCAATGGTTATATAGATAAAAACCTGATCTCCACAAATTGCATTTAAGCCCTCTGCCTTATGGGTAAAATTTACAGGTGTACCATAGTTTCTTGGATTACGATTGTGTTCAAGTATGGTTGTTTTATAAAGTTGTTTGATATCCATTTATATTTATTTTAAGTCATCATTAAAGTCTAATAAACTGACACTATCATACCGAATCCCAAATATCTTCTCTATTATGAAATAATAACAATCGATAAAATACCGTCTAGCTTATATATATCAGTCAAAATATCGTAACGGCTCACCCCTCTAGTCATTACCGCGAAAGCAGTAATCTCACAAATATTACTGATAATTATCACTAAATCTAACCATTTTTTCCAATAGATCCCTACCTTCGCAGGAATGACGGGGTGAATAGTTACAAATATCTTTTTATTATACTCAAATAAATGACCTTATGTACGAAATTAACACTTATATCGGAAACTTAATTAGAGGCGAGAGAGTAATAATTAAAAAAGGGAAGCATTGCTTCCCTTTTTTAATGACTGTAAATATTGTTAATCCTACTGATTAATTACTACGTAATTTTGCAATCAGTCTTATTATTTCAATATATAACCAAACAATGGTTACCATTAAACCAAAAGCACCATACCATTCCATGTGTTTTGGAGCACCTTCTGCGGCACCACGTTCGATAAAATCAAAGTCTAAGATTAAATTTAAAGCCGCTATAATAACTATAAAAATACTGATTCCGATACTCATCATGCTGCCATTAGTGAAACTATTGGTTGAAAAATGAACACCAAAAAATGAAGCCACAATGCTGATCAGATAAAAAATCATGATGCCCATTGTTGCAGTAACCACAACTTTTCTAAACAAAGGAGTAGCTCTAATAATCCCTGTTCTAAAAGCAATCAACATACCTATAACAGTTGCCATTGTCGCCATTGCTGCCTGCATGGCAATACCGGGGTAATACTGTTCTAACATACCAGATAACGCACCTAAAAACACCCCTTCTACAGCAGCATACACGGGAGCAATTGTGGAAGCCCAAAGTGGACGAGATCTAATTGCAAAAAAACAGCCTATTGAAACAACCAGACTGATCCAGAAAAAAGGCATCAGCAAAGCTGGTGAAGTGACAACTTTACCCCAGCCCCATGCGCCTGCTACAATCGCTATTAAAACCAGTATCCCAGTCTTGTTAATAGTGCCATTAACGGTCATGCGTTGTGACTCGTCACCCACAAATTGGTCAGTTGGTCCCAGGCTTAAGTTTTGATTTTGTTCAAAAGCTTTCATAGCTGGATTTGAAGATTTTAAATTCATGTTAATTCCTATAATTTAATACTATATTGATTATGGCATCTTTTGACAAAATTTCAAGTGTTTAGTTCACCTAAAAACTGCCGATAATACTTGAGTTCCTCTATTGATTCACGAACATCATCCAATGCCAAATGATTTCCTTTCTTCTCAAAGCCCTTGAGTATTTGCGGATTCCAGCGCGTAAATAATTCTTTGATACTACTAACGTCTATCTGCCTGTAGTGAAAATAATTTTCCAATTCTGGCATCCATTTTGCCAAAAATCTACGATCCTGGCAAATGGTATTACCACACATGGGAGAACGATGAATAGGCACATGTTCTTTTAAAAATTCAAGAGCCATTCTTTCCGCATCCTTTACCGAAAAATCTGACTGTTCTACCCTCGCCCATAAACCAGAATCGGTATGATGTTCTGTATTCCAGTCATCCATTTTTTCTAATATTTCTGTGGGTTGATGGATAGCCATGGCCTCACCTTCGGCAATAACGTTCAGCTCTTTATCTGTTACTATGACTGCAATTTCTATAATTCGATCTTTCATTGGATTTAAGCCTGTCATTTCAAGATCTATCCAAATCAAATTACTTTTTTTATCTATCATATATAATTCCTTATTTAATTAGCACCTATTTTAACCTAAACAATGTTAGAACATGTAAAATACTTCGCATGAGCCAATATAGAGTTATTTCAACCCGAAAACAAACAGCATTAGTTATCAATACAAAAACCAATGAACAACAACCCTGTTTCTTCCCCAGAAAAGTTAAACCCATCTGCGGGGATAATGTGACCGTTCAGACTAATAAAAATGAACACGTCATTAGCAAAATATTACCCAGACGCAATGTTTTTGCACGTGCAAATCATAAGGGGCTCAGGCAAAACATTGCTGCCAATGTCGATAATCAGATCATAGTTGTGGCGGTTCAGCCCGAGCCTACCAGAGATCTTATCAATCGCTATTTAATCGCTGCTCACCTATGTGGTATGAAACCCATTATTGTTTTCAACAAAAACGACATTGACAAGGATTTTTTCAATGAAACCAATAGCTTATACCAGTCTTTGGGCTATATCACACTTTCAACCAATGCAAAAACACAGAGTAATTTTGATGAACTCATTGACTTAATGGCCAACAAAACCTCTATTTTTGTTGGTATGTCTGGGGTTGGCAAGTCCTCAATCAGTGAAATTATCTTAAAACAGCCGTTAAAAACGGGGGAAATTTCCAAAAAAACAGGTAAAGGCGCACATGTGACATCTGTCACTCACATGTATAAAATCCCCGATATAACAGGCTATTTAATAGATTCACCTGGTGTATGGGAATATGGGCTGTGGAAAATGCAAGAACCAGAAATTGCCGCAGGCTTCCCCGAAATAAGTGCCCAGAATGGACAGTGCAAATTCAGCAACTGTACGCACACCCATGAACCAGAGTGTGCAGTGAAACAGGCTGTAGATAATAGAGAAATCAGCAAACTCCGATATGATTCCTATTTACGAATCATTGACTCCATGAAATATTGGGATTAATTTATCTCTTGACACATAGTCGTAAGATGAGCCATGCCCATCATAAATAAATCAACAACAAAATGTGGGCAGAGCCCATCTTACAAAGAAAACAAATGAACATAAAATTTTGCCAACATTGTGGCGCCAAAACTGAAAACAAGATCCCCAAAGCTGATGACCATGTACGCGCCATCTGCACTCAGTGTAAAGCTATTCATTATCAAAACCCAAAAATTATCACGGGTGTCATTGTTGAACACAATGGACAAATTCTATTAGCCAAACGCGCTATTCAACCACGCTATGGTACTTGGACTATTCCTGCTGGTTTTATGGAACTTGGAGAAACTACCCAGGCAGGAGCTGCCAGAGAATGTTTTGAAGAAACCGAGGCCAAGTTAAAAAATATAGAACTATTTGGTGTTTATAATATCACTGCCAACTCTCAAGTCTACACCATTTTTAGAGCACAACTCGACCAATATCACTTTAAGGCAACAATAGAAAGCTTGGATGTTAAACTTTTTGATCCAGAAGATATTCCTTGGGAGGAGATTGCTTTTCCTTGTGTGACGGAGGCTTTAAAGAGGTTTGTGGATGAGATGAATGATGGTTTTACTATTCAGTTAGAAGATATTCATGAAAACTTTATTGGTTCGAAGGCCGGTAGCTATTTTGACAATTGAAAATTAAATTTATTTAACTGGACGGGCAACTTGCATTCCTAGTCCTTGAAGGGCGATATATAGTAGAGACAAGGCATACCTTGTCTGTTAGCACCAATAAATAATACCCGTTATTTATTTTCATGTCACTATAAAATAGTTGAGAAACATACACGCTTGCCTGTCCATCTGCTTTGTATCTG
>JAESTH010000076.1 GCA_016763695.1 Alcanivoracaceae bacterium | reverse complement strand
TTGAAAAAGGTCAACCCTTATATGATATTTATTCCCCCTCTTTAGTCAATGCTCAAGAAGAATTGGTGTTGGCATTAAACAACAACAACAAGCGTTTGATAAATGCGGCTAAAGAACGTTTGAAATCATTACAGCTACCAAAATCAGCGATAGCTAAATTGATGAAATCTAAGAAAATCCAACAAAATATTACTTTTTATTCACCTCAAAGTGGCTATGTTGATAAGTTGGAAATTCGCCAAGGTTTCTTTGTTAAACCGGGTAAAACGTTAATGCAAATTGGTAATTTAGAACAAGTATGGGTCATTGCTGAAGTAGTAGAAAGCGATATTTCTCATATTTCTATTAATTTACCGGTTACCATGAAAACTGATGCACTACCCACTAGGTCATGGCATGGTGCTGTCGATTATATTTATCCTACCCTAAATGCAAAGAATCGTACTATTAAGGTACGGATTCGTTTTGATAACCCAGAGAATCTACTTAAGCCCAATATGTTTGCTGCTGTGCAAATACACCATAATGAGAATGATGAATTATTATTGGTTCCAAAAGAAGCTGTTATTCGTACTGGAAAATCAAATCGTGTGGTATTGGCTTTGGGAGAGGGACAGTTCAAGTCAATAATCGTTGAAACTGGTAGACAAGATGATGATTATTTTGAAATTCTATCAGGTATTCATGAAGGGGAGATGGTTGTTACTTCTGCTCAATTCTTGTTAGATTCCGAATCTTCTAAAACTTCTGATTTCAAACGTATGAATCACGGAGATGAAATGACAGAAATGACAGAAATGACAGAAATGGATGAGCCGCCTAAAGCCACAGTTATTGGGATTATCCAATCTATGATGAAAGACCATGGCATGTTGAACATAGATCGAGAAGCCATTGAAGACTGGGGGAGACCCGCTGCCAATGTTGATTTTATAACCAATAATTCCGTGGATATTTCTCAACTGGAAAATGGTGATAAAGTCTTTTTTACTTTCATCATTGAAGGTGGTGATTTTGTTATCACTGAAATAGATAAGTTATCAACACTTTAAATTAAGGAGAAGATTATGATAACTAAAATAATTCGTTGGTCGATTGACAATCGTTTTTTTGTATTACTTGCCACAGCCATGTTGGTAGGTGTGGGTTTGTTTGCTTTAAAGAATACACCTGTGGATGCTCTTCCTGATTTGTCAGATGTTCAGGTGATAATAAAAACATCTTATCCAGGACAAGCTCCGCAGGTGGTTCAAGATCAAGTGACCTATCCAATGACAACAGCTATGTTGTCTGTTCCTGGAGCGGTAACTGTTCGTGGCTATTCATTTTTTGGAGATTCTTATGTTTACGTCATTTTTGATGACGAAACTGATTTGTACTGGGCCAGGTCTCGTGTACTAGAATACCTTTCTCAAGTCGCACCCACATTGCCAGCAGCCGCTCGACCTCAGTTGGGACCTGATGCAACAGGTGTTGGCTGGGTGTATATCTATTCATTGATAGATAGAACAGGACAAAATGACTTATCGCAGTTAAGAAGCTTACAAGATTGGTTTTTGAAATATGAATTACAAACCGTGCCAGGGGTTTCAGAAGTGACCGCTGTTGGTGGTATGGTAAAACAATATCAAGTCAATATTAACCCAGAAAAACTGCGTGCCTACAATATTCCTTTGTCACATGTAGCTATGGCAATAAAACGTGGCAATCAAGAAATTGGTGCATCAGTCATCGAGATGGCAGAAGCTGAATATATGGTGAGAACTACGGGCTATTTAAAAAATGCAGATGACATTGGTAATATACCATTGGGAACAAATTTAAATGGCGTACCGTTGTTATTAAAGGATATTGCTGATATTGTTATCGGTCCACAAATGCGCAGAGGCATTGCCGAGTTGAATGGAGAAGGTGAGGTAGTTGGTGGTATTATTGTTATGCGCTTTGGTGAAAATGCACAGAAAGTCATCGATGGTGTAAAAGAAAAGCTGCAACAATTAAAAAAAGGTCTGCCCCCAGGAGTTGAAGTTGTCACTGTTTATGACCGCAGTGGTTTGATAAAAAGTGCAGTTAACAATCTTTGGTATAAATTGTTAGAAGAGTTTGCTGTTGTTGCCCTAGTTTGTATGTTTTTTTTATTCCATATTAGATCTTCTCTTGTGGCCATTATCAGTTTACCAGTCGGTATTCTAACTGCATTTTTAATCATGTATTTTCAAGGATTAAACGCTAACATTATGTCATTGGGAGGTATAGCTATTGCCATCGGCGCCATGATTGATGGAGCGATAGTCATGATTGAAAATATGCATAAACACATGGAAGCGACACCGCTGACTAAAGAAAATCGCTGGAAAGTAGTAGCCGATTCCGCAACCGAAGTCGGGCCTGCTTTATTTTTTAGTCTGTTAATTATTACTGTTAGTTTTGTCCCTGTGTTTACACTAGAAGCCCAAGAAGGTCGTATGTTTGCACCCTTAGCATTTACTAAAACTTATGCGATGGCTGCTTCAGCTGCTTTAGCTATTACCTTGGTACCTGTTTTGATGGGGTATTTTATAAGGGGCAAGGTACTTGCAGAACACAAGAATCCAATCAATCGCTTTTTAATAGCCATTTATATGCCTGTATTAAAGTTGGTGTTAAAGTTTCCAAAATTCACATTATTAGTGACTTTAGGGGTACTAATGGTGGGTCTTTATCCCGTGAATAAAATTGGTGGTGAGTTTATACCTCCCTTGGATGAAGGGGATTTAATGTATATGCCTACCACATACCCCGGTATTTCTATTGGTAAAGCCAGAGAATTATTACAACAAACAGATAAACTGATTAAATCGGTGCCTGAAGTTAAAACAGTGTTTGGTAAAATTGGACGGGCAGAAACAGCAACCGACCCAGCTCCATTGACCATGATAGAAACAGTGATTCAATTTATACCTAAAAGCGAATGGCGTGAAGGGCTAACAAAAGCAGATTTGAAAAAAGAACTCGATTCATTGGTAAAGTTACCAGGGGTGACCAATGCTTGGGTAGAACCGATTAAGACTCGAATTGATATGTTGGCAACAGGGATTAAAACACCTGTAGGTATAAAAATTGCTGGCCCTGAATTAATTGAAATTGAAAAAATAGGCAAAAGACTGGAAGAAATCCTTCAAGACGTACCAGGAACAGCTTCAGTCTATTCTGAACGGGTGGCTGGTGGTCGTTATATCAAGGTTGATATTCAACGAGAAAAAGCGGCAAGATACGGCATGGGCATTGCTGATATTCAACAAGTGGTCGCATCAGCCATTGGTGGTATGACTGTGACACATACTGTTGAAGGGCTGGAGCGATATCCTGTCAATATCCGTTATCCACAAGATTACCGTGAATCGCCAGAATCTTTGGCTCGATTACCTATAGTCAATAACATGGGTCAAACCATTGCTTTAGGTGATGTAGCGAATATCTATGTTGAAGATGGACCACCTGGCATTAAGTCAGAAAATGCCCGTTTAAATGGCTGGTCATTTATTGATATTGAAGGTGTTGATGTGGGCACTTATGTAGCGGATGCGCAAATTATTGTTCAAGAACAATTGACTTTGCCAGCTGGTTATTCAATAACCTGGTCTGGTCAATATGAGTATATGCAACGTGCTAAAGAAAAGCTGAGCTATGTTGTGCCCTTAACTTTAGCCATAATCGTCATTTTACTTTTCATGAATTTCCGTAATTTTATTGAAGTCGCGATTATTATGGGAACTCTACCATTGGCCATGGTCGGTGGCATCTGGTTAATGTATCTTTCGGGTTATAATTTTTCTGTGGCAGTTGGAGTTGGTTTTATCGCGCTAGCTGGCGTTGCTGTTGAAATTGGTGTCATCATGCTGGTGTATCTTAACCAAGCTTACAATAGAATGTTAAAGGAGTTCTCAGATAAAAGCCAGCCCATAACAATCGAAGATTTAAGACATGCAGTAGCTCAAGGAGCTGGTATGAGGGTGCGTCCAGTTATGATGACAGCCGCTGCCATTATAGTGGGATTATTACCCATATTATACGGTACAGGAACAGGTTCGGAAGTCATGAGCCGAATTGCAACTCCAATGGTTGGAGGTATGGTCAGTGCTGTAATACTCACATTGCTGGTTGTTCCTTCGGTTTATTTTTTATGGAGAAAACAATCCATTTTAAATGAAAACATTATAAACAACGATTCAAAAATAAATAATTAACAGGAGAATACTCAAATGAAAATACAATTAACAATATTATTACTAATCTTTTCAACTATATCAATAGCAGGAGGTGGACACGACAGTAGAAAAAATAGTGATTACCAAACATCTATTAAATTAATTATAGCAGGTATAAAACAAGGTTGGGAGAATGGAGATGGCCAACCATTTAGAGATACTTTTCTCGATTTTAAAGGGGCCAGGTATATTGAGTCAGGTGGACAAAATAACGGTTTGAACGACTTAATCAATCATCATGTTGAACCAGAGAAAGATGCCCTTGAATACCTTAAGCTGGATTTTTCAGATATTGAAATACACCTTGAAAAAGACTTTGCTTGGGCTGTGGCAACCACTCGAGTGAAAGGCAAAGTCAAAAATAGTGATAGGACCTTTGATAAAACTGGTTATCAAACGTTCTTGTTCCGTTTAGTCAAAGGTGAATGGAAAGTAGTTCACACACATTCTTCATCAAGAGATTTTAAAGCTAAGAAAAAAATCCGTCATGAAGATAAGTAAAAGGATTCTACCGGTCATGATTCAGAAGAACACAAACACTAATAGATTTAAAGTTGGAGAACATCATGAAAGATCCAGTTTGCGGCATGAATGTCGATAAAGAAGCTAAATACAGCAGTCAGTTTGATGGTGTTGATTATTATTTTTGTAGTGAAAAATGTTTCACAAAATTTACAGCATCTCCACAGTCTTTTGCCGAAAATGATAAAAGCGACTGCTGTGGACATTGTGACAATGACACAAAAGCCAATGCAATTACTGAGAAATTGGCAACGGTTGATGCTATTTACACTTGTCCCATGCATCCAGAAATTGAAAAAGTGGGACAAGGCAGTTGCCCGAAATGTGGTATGGCACTAGAGCCCAAGGATATATCCTTGGCTGTTACCACGACACAATACACCTGCCCCATGCATCCTGAAATCATTCGTGATGAGCCAGGTAATTGCCCTATTTGTGGTATGTCTTTAGAGCCGATGACGGTTGAAGTTGAAGAAGACAACCATGAACTAAACGACATGAGCAAACGCTTCAAAATAAGTGCGATACTATCAATCCCAGTATTTATTCTCGCCATGGTTGCTGATTTGGTGCCTTTTTGGTTACCTGATGGCTTGTCTATGAAAACTGTTCAATGGATAGAATTTGTACTGGCAACCCCCGTGGTTTTGTGGGGTGGTTGGCCATTTTTTGTACGGGCTATTCAATCCTTTAAGACCATGAATCTAAACATGTTCACCTTGATTGGAATCGGTATTTCTGCCGCTTGGACATACAGTGTAATTGCCATGTTATTTCCGCATTTATTCCCTCAAGACATGATGCATGCAGGCGTGATTCCTGTATATTTCGAAGCTGCGGCTGTCATTACTGCTTTGGTATTATTGGGTCAAGTTCTAGAGTTGCGAGCTCGTTCTCAAACCAATGAAGCGATCAAATTATTGCTGGGCTTAGCTCCCAATACAGCCCGAATCATCAAAGATGATGGTGAGGAAGTGGATATACCATTAGAACATGTCAAAGTGGGTGATAAATTACGAATTCGTCCAGGTGAGAAAGTACCTGTTGATGGTGTGGTTGTGGAAGGCAGCAGTTTGATTGATGAGTCTATGGTTACTGGTGAGCCTATCCCTGTGTCAAAAAAACAAGGGGATAAAGTCATCGGTGCAACAGTTAATGGCACCAGTTCTTTGCTTATGCAGGCACAAAAAATTGGCTCAGATACTTTACTTGCACAAATCGTACAAATGGTGGCTCAAGCCCAGCGCTCACGTGCTCCGATTCAAAAAATGGCAGATACAGTATCAGGATATTTCGTCCCTATTGTGGTCTTGATAGCTGTTTTGGCATTTGTGGTATGGTATGTTTGGGGGCCAGAACCTCAATTGGCTTATGCGATGGTCAGTTTTGTTGCGGTATTAATTATTGCTTGTCCTTGTGCTTTAGGTCTAGCGACGCCAATTTCAATCATGGTCGGAACAGGTAGAGGAGCCACAGAAGGTGTCTTAATCAAGGATGCAGAATCATTAGAAATTTTAGAAAAAGTCGATACTTTAGTGGTGGACAAAACAGGTACACTGACCCAAGGCAAACCGAAACTAACCGAAATTAAAGCAGCCAGCGGTTTTGATAGTGAACAAATCCTCTCTTGGGTAGCTTCTATTGAAAAACAAAGCGAACACCCTTTAGCCCAAGCCATTGTTGATGGT
>JAESTH010000006.1 GCA_016763695.1 Alcanivoracaceae bacterium | reverse complement strand
TGGGACAGGCGTTGTTTTGTAATGTTAAGCAAGTGAGTAAAGGTTTCTTCGGTTTTATGGTGAATCAGAGATAGACGGTTAATTTCGGGATGGCTAAAAAATGTATGGCCGTGTTTATCAAGTTGACGAAGTGCTTTTAAATTTTGCCGAACATGCTGTAGATGTGTAAATATAAGCTCTGGGTTGCTCGGCTTTTTATCCGCTGTGATTTCTTCAAGCGAAAGATGTGCAATGCTCAGGTCACCAACAATATGTTCTACGGTGACGGATGCTTGCGTATGAACCCGCGAAATATGCCCACTCAACTGCATAGTATAAATCATACCACCAATAACCAAGCAGGCAGCTAACAACAAATACAAACGAAGTGTTTTGTATTTTTTAGGTGGTGTACTGAGATTCGCTACCATGCTAAACACATGTTAGCAGATAGAATGTGTTACGTCTAACGTGAATATGCCCTTTATATTATGGTTTTAACGCCTTGAGGAGTCGCCATGAGAATAACATCAGCACCTTGATGGGAGAAAATACCATTGGTGACAACACCTGGTACTTCATTTAAATCATCTTCAAGTTGACGTGCATTCTTAATTGTTTGTCCTGTAACATCGATAATAATATTACCATTGTCGGTTGTAAAACCTTTCCGAACCTGAGCGTTGCCACCAAGTTTGCCTGCAACGGCCATCACAACTTCACGTGCCATTGGAATCACTTCGATGGGTAAAGGAAAGGCACCTAAGTGTTCCACTTGTTTGCTTTCATCGACAATACATACAAACTTTTCAGAGCCAGCAGCTACGATTTTCTCACGGGTTAAAGCGCCGCCGCCGCCTTTGGTTAAATTCTTTTGCGGGTCGAATTCATCAGCACCATCTATATATACAGATAGTTTAGCCACTTGCGTCAGCGCATCATTGAGTTCAAATACGGGAATACCATGACCTCTTAAACGCTCAGCCGTGGCTTCAGAGCTTGCCACTGTGCCTTTGATGTCATCTTTCATTGTAGCGAGTGCATCAATAAATTTATTGGCTGTTGAGCCAGTGCCTACACCAACAATAGAGCCTTCAACAACATAAGTCAGGGCTGCCTTTGCAACTTCTTCTTTCATTTCATCTTGTGTCATGTTTATGCTCCTGTTGGTGAATATCTTAATACATAAGGTGGCGCAGCTTACTATCAAAAACAAAAATCACCAATATGCATGAAATATAGAATAACAAGGGAGAATTAGGTAAACTTTCAAGTATGAACACTAAATCGAACCTTAAAAGTATCATTTTCAGCCTGTTGCTTGCGTGTTTCTCTTTTCATGCTTGGGCTGCAGAGGAAGGAAATGGTAGCGTTCAAATGAGTGAACAGGATGTTCGTCTTGTTAAATCACTCACATTCCCTGGAAGGCTATTTCCACTTGGGGGAGGAGAATCTGCAAGGTTGCGCCAGCCCGTTGTTGTGGCAGATATGAACTCAGATGGTGTGCCTGATATTGTAACATTGATGCACGATGATAATAAAGATGGTGACTATAGGAGCCCTGACTACCTAAGCAAAGTGTCTGTTTATGATGTTAATATACTTTTTGGCAGTAAAATATTTCCTGGTACATTTTCATCACCTAAAACTGTTGCACAAGTCGATTCACCTACTGCTTTTGTTGTAAAAGATATGAATGGAGATGGCATCCCTGATATTATTGTTGCTAGAGAATATGCGACAGTAAGGTCTCCAGGTCCAGGACAGAATAGTGAAGAGAATTGGAATAAACACTTTAGATCATACCAATCTGAAATCATTATTTTAAAGGCGAAGTTATCCAAAGAATTAAAACTTCCAACCAAGGAACGATACGCTCTGAAAGGAAGGGTAGCTTCAGTTAAAATTGGTGATTTGAATGGGAATGGGAAGTTGGATATTGCTGTGCTGGGTGTAGACTCTGCGAACTACAGTCAATCTGTGTCAAACAGTTTGAAAAGTTATGTCGGTATTTTATTTGCTGTACATAGTCAAAAAGGAAAATTTAAGCCTTTAAAGAAGGTGTTTGCAGGCGACTATGCATCATCTTTTGCGGTTGGAGACCTAAACAATGACGCCATTGATGACATTGCGCTAACGTTTACAAGCCCGCAGACACTTAAACCACAAGGCAATAAACTGAAAGTACTGTTTGCACAAAAAGGTAAGAGTAGCTTTGTAGAGGGTGAAATGATTTCTTCTATGCATATAAGTTCGATGGTCACTCAAGTGCGCATTCATGATATGAATCATGATGGATATAATGACTTGATCATTACTGGCAGCAGCGAAATGGTTGGTCATGCCGTATTTGCTTCTACAGAGATTTATGTTTGGCTTAATAACCCTGATAGTCTGGGAAGTTTTTTAGCTCCTGTAAGTATTGATGAAAAAAGTAATGGAAAAAGTATCCTTTCGAGCTTTGAAATTGCCGATATTAATGGTGATAACTATGCTGATGTGGTGGTGTCTGCTGCAACAGAGCAGTATGAAGGTGGTGTGATACGGTATTACTTGGCAGATGAAAATAACCTTGGTCACTACCTACCGCCTCAAGATGTTGCTGGAGAGCAATACCAAAGTAGGAGAGGAAGAAGGGTGGGCTCCCTTACCGACATGACAGGTGACGGCATTGTTGATATTACAACAGTTATTGCTGATTATGACATGGCTTATGTGAGTATTTTTGAGGGAAGTGGAAATAAAGAGCGTAGGTTTTATGCTTTTCAAGACTATCATGTTAAAAACGCTTTTGAGGAAGATCCAAGCTGGTGGAACTTAAAGGGTTTTCCTGATTTTAACGTTGATTGGGGAAGAGGAGTCAGCCTGAACCTACCGCTAACAAAAAATAAAAAGGAACCTTTTGAAATACCCTATAAGTGGGAACCCAGCGGGACTGATACAAAAGGAAAGACTCAACATACTGAATGGAACTCCATTCGTAGGTTGTTAGCTAAAATCAACCACCTCACCCCTAAAGGTTTCCAAGGGTTGATGGATCCAGAAAAGCGTTATGTATCTTTTGATATGGGTTATTATCCAGGGGCAGTTGCAGACTTTAATGGTGATGGGTTGCTGGATTATGCAGAAGCAGATTCAAAGAAAGATGACAGAAATACAATCAGTGTTTGGCTTAATGATTTTGATAATCCAGGTGTTTTTTTACCTTATGAACGGTATAAGATTAATGGAATAAGCTATACTGCAAGTGTTAAGGCTGAGGATTTAAATAGTGATGGTTTTACAGATATTATAGTCGAGGATGGAATATATTGTAGTGGTTTTGCTATTCTATGGGCAGATAATAAAAATTTAGGCGAGTTTTTAGAACCTCAATATATTGCAAATGATAGTTGTATTAAAAATGTTATTGTTAAAGACCTAAATCGGGATGGTAAGCTTGATTTGATTGCTGTTGGTATTGAAAGTATTTCTATATTTTTCGCAAACCCAGAACACCCAAAGAGCTTTCTTGAGGTTCAGTCATTTGTTGTTGAAAACCCAAGGAATAATGAGCTGTACATTAGTGTTGATGATTTGAGTCGGGATGGTTTTGTGGATATTCTGGTGTCTAGAGGTGGTGGCAACAACTATATGAATACAGTAACAGAAAGCTCCATTTGGGTTTATTGGTCCGACCCCAATGGGACAAAGCCTTTTAAGGAGTCTGAATTTTTGCAGTTAGATGGTGTCGAAAACAAAGATAGAAATATTGTTATCACCGTTAAAGACTTAAACAGAGATGGTCGAAAAGATTTGATCGTAGATGGCGAAGCGCCTTTACAGCTTCTTCTTAGTAATGCAGGGGGCTCATTTTCTTACATGAAGCCTGCAGTGATTTCCCAAGCAGCAAATTTTATTGGTGTTCAAGATGTTAATCAAGATGGCTATGCTGATTTAATCTTGAAAGAAGGCATGGGCGTAGGTATTGCTTTAGCCAATCCAAATGTGAAAGGTTCATTTTTGCCTGTGCAGGTGTTTGATGTTGGCGGTGACGGGGGTAGTATCACCTCACTACTGCTCACTGATTTAAATGCAGATGGGAAATTGGATATGGTTTATAACTCATGGAGCATTGTAACAGGTGGTTTGGTTAGGGTTTTAAGGGCTAAATAACTTTCATGTTGAAAGTGGAAAAATGGGTTTGCGGCTTAACCATTGAAGCAAGTTACACAAAAGGTGTTTGACATTATGAAACAGTTTCCTA
>JAESTH010000022.1 GCA_016763695.1 Alcanivoracaceae bacterium | reverse complement strand
GCTTGCTGCAGGTCCTTTATTGGGTGGACAAGTGGCTGGAGGAGTGACGCGCTGGATGGCAATTCCTTGGCAAACAGATACAGCCAGTTGTCGAGACGGATATACCGCAGCATATGATCCTTATTTGCCCACATTTTGGCCAGCAAGGGTTCCTAATAACATGTTAAATGAAGATCGTTATCACGAAGCTGTTGATCCAAAATTATCCGAAGAAACCAGAAAAGAAGCTTTTGCCTACCGTCAAGCATGGCTAGATGATTTGCCATTAGATGGTCAGCCACCCACACAAACCAATCAGATCAATAGTATGGTTAAGTATTTCGATAAATTGGCTGTTGTTCAGGCCCGTCCTGGTACACCTGATGACCCTAATTTCCCACCAGAATTTCAGGTGGGCATTGTACCCAATGAAGAACAAGAAGCGACATTACTAACCGAAGCAATGAAAGACATTAACGCCATTTTAGATAAAAAAGAGGGCTTGGATAAAACAGAAGAAGGCTTATTAAAAAGTGCAGTTAAACATTTGTCTAAAAAGAAATTATTGACCGAGCAAGATTTGCTAGAGAACGCACAAACCCAACTAACCTCTCTGATTGAACACGAATTAAAAGAAGACTTTGCTTCAACACCAAGTGTACAAAAACTACTCGGACTACTCGCCTCAAAAACACATAAAACGGCGAAAACTAAAACCCTGGCTCATCAAAAAACACCGAGACAAGAAGTGGGTGTTCCAGAGCAGCAGGTCCGTTTTGCCAGATTTATGCCTGAATAATGCCTGATCAAGAAAGAGGTCATCAATTGCGGAAAAGCTGGGTATGATAAAAATGGATCTGTATTGAAAAATAGTGGCAAATCATAAATCCGATATACTCATCATAGGCGGCGGCATTGCAGGTTGCATTGCCGCAATCTCCTTAGTTGATAATTATCATGTCATCATGATAGACACGTTAAGCGAACCACAAGACCGCATAGGCGAGTCCTTAGCGCCAACTGCGCAGCGGATATTAAGACAATTGGATTTATTAAAAGGCATGGAGGATGTTATTCACAATAATGAGCCTATGTACTTTAAAAATAAAGGCATGCAATCGCATTGGGGCAGTGAACAAATACATATTATCGATCACTTAAGCAATCCTGATGGTAGCGTGTTAAATTTAAACCGCAAAGCCTTTGAGACTTATTTGAGAACAGTGGCGATTCAACGTGGCGTCCAATGTATCTGGCCAGCAAAATTAGCTAGCCAAGCCTATGAAAACCCCCATTGGCATATTGTTGCCAAAGACCATAAGCACAAGACTTATAACTTGACAGCACGATTTGTCATCGATGCCACTGGTAGGCAATCGCATTTCGCCAGAAAACAGGGTGTAAAGCGTCATCATATTGATCAGTTAATCGCTTGTTGGGCAACAATATCAGACCATCAACAAAATAAAATGAGCCGCATATCTGCCAGTGAAAATGGTTGGTGGTATAGTGCCGTTTTACCTAACAATAAAAGGGTGCTTGCCTTTCACACTGATTCGGACTTGATGGATAGAAAGGCTATGCAAGATGCCGATTGTTTTTTAGCCTTGGCACAAAGCAATCCAGTCATGAAAAGTGTTTTAGAAAAAGCGTTAGGTGATATAGAATTACACGGTATTGTAGCTGCTAATTCAACCTGCTCGCAACAAGTAGCAGGGCAGCAATGGGCAGTCCTAGGTGATGCTGCAATCAGTTTTGACCCACTTTCATCACAAGGCATGTTTAACGCCATGGCCAGCGCCATACAACTTAAAGAATTAATCAACAAATTTGATGTGGTTAATCATCCTAACACAAAAAACAGGCATCAATTCGAAACGGATTACACAAAACAAATCAACCAGATATGGTTACATTACCTCACCCATAAAGATCATTATTATCGACAAGAAAAGCGATGGAAAGAATCAGTCTTTTGGAAAAGAAGGCATTGAAGTGAAACATCATCTTAAATACTAAAAAAGATTAATTCACCATTCCACCACTCCGTCATCCTCGACTCCGATCGGGGATCCAGTTCTTGATCTTTAATTGAACATTGCACTGCATGTTTTTTACAATCCTCTTATACAATTTAATAGGAGTAAAAGAAAATGCCTATTACTCATTGATAGTAATAATATATTTATTTCGCAATTTCCCATTAAACTGATACAATACTGATATGAAGTCAAAAAAGCTATCAAAAAATAATCGATATTTATTAGATCCACAACTTTCAAAAAAGATGAGGGTCCGGTCTATTGCTAGTTCTACAGCCATTGAAACTGGAGAATCACACAAAAAATCGAATCTAAGATTATAAATCAAAAGCTTTCTGACTATCCTTTAAGACTTGCCTAATTACCTTCAATAAATTTACTGAACTTAAATTCTCATATTTATAAATTTAGTTACTTGCAAAAAAACTACAATATAATTATAATGTAGTTATGAATGGATTGAAATTTGAGTGGGATGAGAATAAAAACATTTCGAATCAAAAGAAACACAGTGTTTCTTTCGAGGAAGCTAAAACTGTATTTTTTGATGAATTGGCGAGGTTAATTCCTGACCCAGATCATTCAATTGGTGAGCAACGATATATTTTAATGGGTAAACAGACTGTGCAAGTATTCCGATGACGAGTAAAAAAGGCATAAATATCACTGAACTTCGTTAGAAAACTTGGAATTAGCCAGCTAGTCGCTGCGTTTCCCGCCTTGTTCAGTACTATTTCTACTCTTTTTTCTTTCGCCACTTAATATTTGCACAGTCTGTCAAGTTCAAAATTGAAATTACTAACCGTTTGTCATTGCGAAAAAGATAACAATTTCATTCGTATTATTTCAGCACGAAAAGCTGATAAATCTTAAAGAAAATATTATGAAGGTGGTAGCTATGCGTAAATCTTATGATTTTACTGATTCCATAAAAAACCCTTATGCAAAAAAATTAAAAAAACAAATTACAATTCGACTCGAAGAAGATACCATTGCCTATTTTAAAGGGTTGGCTGAAAAAAACGGTGTACCATACCAAAGTTTGATTAATTTATACCTGCGTGATTGTGCTCAAAAACATGTGAAATTAGAAATGAAATGGTCTCAATAAACTAACAAAAAAAGTCAATCTTTATTGGGAAAAGTCTGCCGGGCTCGTTTTTTAGAATAAAGTAAAATTTTCTTATCTTGCTCTTGTTTTTAATTCATAATTTAACATTCATAAAATACTTTGCAAAAGTAATTGATCTTGATCTTTAACCTTCAATCCCTTCATGTCCTTCATGGTAAAAGTCTTTTGATCTTTATCTTTTGCATGTTTTTTACTAATCTAACCTTTTTTAGTGGCGTAAAAGAAAATGCTGATGCATGTTTTTTACTATCTTAACTTTTTATAGTGGTGTAAAAGAAAATGCTGATTGCACATTACACATTTTTACCTGTCACCTATCATCTGTCACCTATAACTTGTTACCTAGATCCTAGATCCTAGCACCTGTCACCTATAACCTATCACCTGATTTCCAATTGACATTTTTCAGTATTAGAGTATATTAGTTAAATACTAAAAAAGAACCCCACTAATAATGACCGAAGACCAAAAGAAAAACCTCGAAACCCAGTTGTGGGATGTTGCGACTTTGCTACGAGGTGAAATCAATCATGCCAACATCTATCAATAAATATTATTAAAATCAAATCTAACT
>JAESTH010000075.1 GCA_016763695.1 Alcanivoracaceae bacterium | reverse complement strand
TTGAGTAGAAATCAGAAGTTTTTATTTGCACTAAATAGCAAAACTAATGATGTTACAGTATTTAATGCGCATAACTTAGGCAATAAAAAGATCTATCCAACGGGTAAAAATACTTTTCAAATGATTCAGACAGGCCAACAGCAGGATTCACCAGTTATCGTTATTAGTCAAAATCAGGCGACTTATTTTGATGCCAACAATGGGGAACAAATTTTTATTAAAAAATATGATAATTTCATTAAAATAACCGATGATTTAAATTTAGTATATCAGCTTGATAACACCAATAAACATATTCCATTGTATGAAATACCTACATCTTGAATAGTGCTAGAATAAACCGTTTGTGTATGTCGTCAGATGGCCTGTTTCAATATTATATTCATTTTAGTAACAACGGGCTATATATATTTAATGGTACATCTCAAGTACGCCATTTATTGTGAACACAAATCATGAATCCTTCTTTTATCAAAGGGATTAGAGCGAAAGTAAAACGATTAGCCAAATGTTAAAGTAATGTAATTTACTAAAATGCATGCAATTATCTTTAATATGACTTACAATTCATACGTAAGTGTACATTCGCGCTTTCTGTATTCATTTTTATATATATGATTAATACACTTTTGAAATGAATAAAACTTAATAAATAACTGCCTAATTTACAATTCTTGTGTAAGTATATTAATACTTGGTTAAAACTCAACGTGAGTAAGCTCGCTAGATTTTATCAATTGGTTACTTTATGTTCCTTACATATTAACTGTACATCTTTAATATCCAGTGGTTGTTTTAGCAGATTACAATAAAAACTGCCATCATTAATTGCTTGGTTATATATACAGGTACGACAGACTCCAAAAGACTTTATATTATTTGTTTCTAACATGGTTGATAGTAATTTTTTTAAGGTGAAAATAATTTCATCTGATTCTGTCGCACTAATACTATTTAATGCATTGCTGAACATGGGAGTTGGTAAAGAACTTTTGATAATGTCTTTGCCTTTATTTGTTACCAATAGGTGAGTTACTCTTTTATCCTTGCTATCGGGATGTTTTATTACGCAGCCTTTTTTTTCTAAGGCTTTTAAGGTTTGAGATATTGTTCCCTTGGTTTGCCCTAAATAATCGGTAACTGCCATTGGTGTATCTGAGTACTTATTACAAATACTCAGATAATGTAATGCTTCCATTTGAATGGGGTGCAAGCTGTATCTAATACCTGTTTGCCGAGAATCTACACGTATTAATTCACTAATTCTTTCAAGGATTGCATATATTTGATAATTTTTCATTTTTATATAGTATCGAATAAAAACTATCTTGACAAGTTATACCTTTTGTTTACAATTGATTTACGTATCGAGTCGATACTATAATTAATTATTTAGGAGATAAAAATGAAAAAAGCAATTTTTTACCATGCAGGCTGCCCAGTTTGTATAAGTGCAGAACAACAAATTATTGATGTAATTGATACAAATAGATTTAATGTTGAGTCTATTCACTTGGGCGAAAGAAGATCAAGTATTTGTAAAGCCGAACAAGCTGGGGTCGTATCTGTTCCAGCGTTAGTGATTGATGGAACAGTATTACATATTAATTTTGGTGCGTCACTTTCAGATGTTAAAGGAGCATAGATATGAAGACATTTAAATTATCAATACTTTCAATTGCATTAGGATTTTCAATCAACATATTAGCGCACAAAAACCATACAGGTGGAATTCAAACAGCAATAAATAAAGAAAAACTAGCTCCATATGATATTATCCATACAAAAATTACCAGCAAAGGTAATGTTGCAACCTTTCATATGGCAGTATCTGGTAAAGCAGGAATTAGCAAACCCACAGCTACAGGTAAATTAGCTGGTAGTGATGTGTTTTCATACGTCTGGCCAACATCAATAGACAGTTATGCAGTCGGCTTTGAAAAAGAAGTAGGCATACTAGCTTTAGCTGTTACTTCACACCCTGATTTTGATGACACACCATTATATGATGAAAACCGAGATGGTGATACCAGCAATGATGGCAATGTCTGGCATAGTCATTGGGTGGTTTTAAAACCTAATGAACAATGTGGCCAAGGCGCTCTAGGTGTGGTTGATATCCCTGAAGGGGCAAAACCACGATTACCAAAAACATGGCCTGGTTTACCCATATTATTAGACTCCCCAGGTTGGGATCCAACTTTTAGAGATAATGTGGTAGAGGTTAAAATTCCTTTTGAGGATATTGGCATTGTTAATTCAGCCAGTTTTGATGGTGTAACAGCAGGATTACGTATCAATCAAAGTGTACATGCACCATTATTATGCGTCATAAATGTAATGGATGTGGCATCTGGTGATTTAAGTTTGCCAGGTAAAGTTAACCAGTAATTTTTAAGGGCTCCTATAAGCCAATAGGAGCTTTTTTTCTTATGAGATAAGAAGATGAAATATATAAGTTTAATAGCACTATTTTTTGGTGGCTTTTTTAAGCTTATAGGATGTCGATTAAGTTGTATACATGGGTTGGTTTAATTTTTTAAAACATTCAATTCATCCTTGCTAACTTTATTTAGTTTGTTACTTGTTGATAATACAAATGGTGCCTTTTTATTTATATAGGTTCCTGAATAATTATTATTAGTAGGGGGTTCGCACACATCCGCTCGCAAAATCATACTTAGTATCATAACTGATTGATAAATAATAATAACAGTTGTCTATGATAGACAGTGCATATGTTTATTGTTAATATATGCAAAATAAAAATAGTATAATTGAAATGAAAATAAATCTACTACATATATTAATAGTATTGGTTGCATTGCAATCAACTATTGCTGTGGCGGATTTACACCAATCTCATCAAACAGGGAAAGAACATTTAGAATTTGATCATATTGATATTGACAATAATAATGAATATTCTGAAAAAATTCCTGATATCACATCTTCAATAGATAATTTCACTCCATATGATTGTCACCATTGTTGTCATTGTCATGGTGTCGCTTGTCATTATTTAGATAATCAGCAGAAAAAGCAATTTACTCACATAGATGCCTCTCCACATTTAAGAAAGAATTTTTACTTTTGCTCACGTTCAACCTCACCATCCTTACGCCCTCCTATTGTTTAAATTTTAAAGATACAAACAGCTAAACAATTATTTGTTTAGTAGAAAATAAAAATTTAATAATAGGAAATAACATGTATAAACATAAATACAGATATATCGTATATATCTGTCTAATAGTATTAGCCTTATCTGAATCAGTTATTGCAAATGAAACTGACATAGATTCAATATGGTTATCAAATCAAATTGCAAAACATCCACAAATCACCGCAGCTAAACTAGCTTTGAGTGGAAATATGTATCAAGCAGACAGTCTTGAGAAAGCCCTTTATAATCCAGAAATATCTTCTGATTTTGGTAAAGAAGGATCTGATACAACCTATACATTAGGCATAAATCAAACATTTGATATCACCAACAAGCGAGGTTCTAGAAAGCAACAAGCTGTTTTTTCTCGTCTTGTGGCGCAAAAAAACTACGAGCTGTTGCTACAAAACAAAATGGCACAAGCACTCAAATCATTAATTAGCTGGCAAGCCGTTAAAAAACAATCTAACTTGCTTATTCAACAAGAGAAACAATTAGAAGACTTGTTGGAAATCGTCAAAAAGCGCACACAAAGTGGAGATTTAGGCCAGATAGATGCAGAACTTGCCTATTTGAGTTTATCCCAACGCTTTGGTCAAACCGCAAGGATACAGGTAAAAATGCGTCGAATAGAGACACAAATCAGAGAGTTATTACCTGATTGGAACAATAACACATTCAGTACTATTCAATGGCAAGATAGCATTCTATTTGATAAGAGTCCTCTAGATTTTATTGACGTTCATCCATCTGTTCAGGAAGCTAAATCTCAATGGGAGATTGCCATACTAGAGACTGAGTTGGCAAAGAAAAATAAGAAAGCTGATCCAAATTTTGGTCTAGAAGCTGGCAAATTAGGCAGTGAAAATGTTTTATCCTTGTCTTTTTCGATGCCATTGTATGTTCGTAATAATTTTAGCTTGCAATACAAGGCAGCCAACCAACATGCCATGGCAGCAGCAGCCAATGTTCATGCTGTTCGCAGAGCGCAACTATTTTCTATAAAAGCCAGTCAAGCAGCGGTGAAAGAATACAGCAAGCGATTTCTAAAATGGCAAACTCTTATGCAGGGACGTGGCGAAAACAGTGAAAATTTATTGCAAAAACAATGGAACATAGGAGACATCAGTACTTCTGAATATTTACTTACCCTACAACAAAGAACTGAAGGCTTGATTGCAGGCATCGAATTGGAGCAAGAATATTACTTATCTATAATCCAATTACTACACGGTACTGCCCAACTAAACATCAGCCAATCAAATGGAGAGAGCAAATGAACGCCTTTATAGAATTAATACTTCTAAGCTTATTAGTACTCAGTTTAAGCCTAATAACCCCAGTTTATGCCAAACAAGAACATGGACAATACGAAAAAAGCAGCAGCATAACCCTAAGTCAAGAACAACAAGATTTAGTCAACATCGAAGTTGAAGTTTTAAAAGCACGCAACCTTGAGTATAATATTTATGCGCCAGGTGAAATTCAAGCCAATGGTTATACTAGTTATTTAGTTTCTCCACGTGTGGATTCAGTGGTGATGAAGCGACACAAAGCATTAGGCGATCACGTTGAGAAAGGTGAAAAACTAGTCACACTTTTCAGTGAGTCTGTTGCTGAAGCTCAAGCCTCTTTAAAAGTATCTAAAGCAGAATGGATGCGTGTCAAACAATTAGGTCGAAAAGCCATTGGTGACAATCGCTTTATTAAAGTCAAAATTGGCTTTGAATTAGCAAATGCTCGTTTATTGGCATTTGGTTTATCAAAGCAAGCCGTTGGCGATGACTCTATACCTCTGGGTGAATATTCTTTAACTGCCATTACTTCAGGTGCTATATTGACAGATGAATTTCAACAAGGTCAACGTGTTGAAGCTGGACATGCTTTGATGTTATTAAGTGACGAATCTCAGCTGTGGGTGATTGCAAGAATCCAAGCATCCATACAATCAGATTTGCCCATTGGAACTTTGGCACAAGTGAAAGTTGGTAATCGGTTTTATCCAGCTAAAGTCTCACAAGAAGCACATATTATTGATGAAAAAACCCGTACCCGTGTTATTCGTTTGTTAATAGATAATCCTGAAGACAGTTTACATCCAGGTGAATTTGCCGATGTCTATTTTTCCATGTCAACCAAAGCATCTGTTTTAGTAGAACCTGAGAATGCGATTATGCGCAGTGCAGATGGAGATTGGCTTGTTTTTATTGAGACACAAGATGATCAATTTACTTCAATAGAAGTCAATCTGGGTCGTATTATGGGTGAATACCGAGAAATATTTGGTTTAGAAGCTGGCACTAAAGTTGTCACTGTTGGTGCATTTTTTGTTGCCTCAGAAATTGCCAAAGGCGGATTTGATCCGCATGGTCATTAAGGGTAGATTTCTATGCTAAATAAAATTATAGATTGGTCGGTCAAGAATCGACTTTTAGTAGTCTTAGCACTGTTTGGTATGATTGCTGCTGCAGCTTTATTTATTCCTCGGCTAAACTTAGATGCTTTTCCTGATGTCACCAATATCCAAGTTTCGATTAATACCGAAGCCCCAGGATTAGCCTCAGAAGAAGTTGAACAGCTAATCACCTTTCCCATTGAAGCGGTCATGTATGCATTGCCCGATGTTGAGGAAGTGCGTTCCATTTCCAAAACAGGTTTATCAGGGATTACTGTGGTCTTTAAGGAAGGCACAGATATTTATTTTGCCAGACAATTAGTTTTTGAACGCTTACAATCGGCCAAAGAACTAATTCCTGAAGGTGTAGGTACTCCAGAAATTGGCCCAAATACTTCAGGATTAGGTCAAGTATATCAATATTATCTGAAAGCCGACAAAGACTCAGGTATGGATATTATGGCTTTGCGAAGCTTGAATGATTGGGTGGTAAAATTAATCCTTATGCCTGTTGATGGCATCACTGATGTTTTATCCTTTGGTGGCCAAGTCAAGCAATACCAAGTAAACCTTAAACCATCTCGTCTTTTGGCTTATGAATTGTCACAAGCTGATGTTATTGAAGCTTTAGAAAATAACAACACAAATGCTGGTGGTTGGTATATGAATCGTGGTCAAGAGCAATTGGTTATTCGTGGTGTCGGTTGGTTAAGCAATGGCGAAGATGGTTTGGCAGAATTACGCCAAGTGCCTTTGAAAACCATTGATGGAACTGTTGTGACTGTAGCTGATGTGGCAATTATTGAATTTGGTAGTGAAATTCGTCAAGGTGCAGTAACTATGACCCAACGCACTACAAACAATGGTTCACAGTACATTGGAGAAGTGGTTTCTGGTATCATTTTAAAACGTATGGGAGCCAATACCAAAGTCACCATTGATGGCATTAAAGATCGTATCCCCTTGATTCAACAAGCTCTACCTGATGGTGTGACTTTTGAACAAATTTATGATCAAGCAGATTTAATTGAAAAAGCAGTGGCTACAGTTTCAAAAGCCTTGATTGAAGCTTTTATCTTTATTGTCATAGTTTTGGTGTTATTTTTGTTGAATATCCGTTCAGTTATATTGGTCTTAATTTCAATTCCTTTATCTGTTGGTATGGCATTAACTGTGATGTCTTATAATGGTTTGTCATCTAATCTTATGTCTTTAGGAGGATTAGCCGTTGCTATTGGTATGATGGTTGATGGAGCGGTTGTAATGATGGAAAACATCTTTAAACATTTAACTCATCCTGATACTTATCTTGACAAAGAGAGGGCTAAAATGCCATCAGAAGGTGACATAGAATCAACTGAATCCATCAACACCTCCACTGTTATACTGCGTATCCAATTGGCAGCTCGTGAAGTGGCAAAGCCTGTATTTTATGCGGTAACCATTATTATGGTTGTCTTTGCACCCTTATTTAGTTTAGAAGGTGTAGAAGGAAAATTATTCCAACCCATGGCTGTGAGTATTATGATTGCTATGGCAGCATCATTGATGGTTTCATTAATTGTTGTCCCTGCCTTGGCGAGTTATTTTTTTCAAAAAGGTGTGAAGGCAAAAACCAGTCCAATTGTACGTATTTTTGAAAAAGCATACCGTTTTGCTTTAGAAAAAGCCATGAATCAAAAAATTGTTGTTATTGCTGTTGCTTCATTACTGTTATTGTCTTCTTTGCTATTATTGTCTCGTTTAGGTACAGAATTTGTACCAGAATTAGAAGAAGGCACGATTAACCTGCGAGCCACATTAGCGCCTTCTGCTAGTTTAGAAACTGCCTTAGATATCGCTCCAAAGTTGGAAGCAATGATAATGGAGTTTCCTGAAGCCACTTATGCCATGAGTCGAATCGGTCGAGCAGAAATTGGTGGTGACCCAGAACCAGTGAGCAATATTGAGATTTATATTGGACTAAAACCCATCAGTGAATGGACGAGTGCCGATAATCGCAAAGATCTTCAATTGAAGATGGAAGAGAAACTGGAGAAAATCCCAGGTTTATTGCTGAACTTCTCTCAGCCCATTGCCACACGAGTCGATGAATTGTTATCTGGTGTGAAAGCACAGTTAGCCATAAAACTATTCGGTGCTGACCTTGGTGTGCTTTCTAGCAAAGGACAAGAAATAGTCAATGCTGTACAAACAGTTACAGGTGCTCGTGATGTTGCCATGGAACAAATCGCAGGGGAATCACAATTGGTGGTTAAACCCAATCGCAGACAATTGTCACGATATGGTTTATCTGTTGGTGACTTAATGTCTGTAGTTCGCGATGGCATAGGTGGTAGCAAGGCAGGACAAATTATTAATGGTAACGAGCGTTACGATATATATGTGCGTTTGGGTAAAGAATATCGCAAAGACCAATTTTCTATTGCAGAACTCAGACTACAATCACCGGCAGGTGCTTGGGTACGATTGGGTGATGTGGCAGATATAAGCATTGAATCGGGCCCTCCGCAAGTCCGCCGTGATGATGTTCAACGCCGTGTGGTTATTCAGGCAAATATACAAGACCGCGATATGGGGTCTGTGGTTAAAGACATTCGATTAGCCATTGCACAACAAGTGGAATTACCCACTGGTTATACCATTGATATTGGCGGTCAATTTGAAAACCAACAACGGGCACAAAAGCGCCTAACAATTGTGGTGCCTTTGTCCATCGGTTTAATTGCTCTTTTGCTGTATTTTGCTTTTGGCTCTATCGGTCAAGCTGTATTAATATTGGTTAATTTACCTTTAGCTATGATCGGTGGTATTTTATCATTATGGATTTCAGGGCAATATTTATCGGTTCCGAGCTCTATCGGTTTTATTACTCTATTTGGGCTTGCTGTCCTTAACGGTGTGGTTATGGTTGATGCCATTAACCTGCGCCTTGAAGCTAGCCATAGATTTACCAAAGAATCATTAAAAAATGCCATTTACGAAGGTGCGGTTTCAAGATTAAGACCTGTATTGATGACAGCCATTGTTGCGGCTCTTGGATTAATTCCCATGATAATGTCAGATGGTATCGGTGCCGAAATTCAACGACCCTTGGCAACTGTTATTGTTGGTGGTCTGGTAACGGCCACATTATTAACTTTGTTTGTTTTGCCTGTTTTATTTGCTTGGTTCTCAAAGGGCAAAATCAAACAGATACAACAACATTCTTAATTCAGAGAAAAGTAATGCCAAAAATAATCATTGACACAAAGACGATGAGAAAATTCATCGTTCTAGTGATAAAGAAATCAAAGAACATTTGAATGATGGCACGCATAATCATGATGAAGGTGGCGGCAGTTATTTGCCTGCCACTATTTCATTGATATTGTTGTAATCTGGTTTAGCTTTAGAATATATCATTAAACCTGGCTTTTTTACAGGCTGGGTTTTAATAATACTTGATCGATTCGAACAGCCATACCGCACTTTTCTCTTGATCCTGTTCCGGGATAAAACTTGACCATTTCAACATGAATAATTAAGAAAAATGGCGTAATTATTCTATAAATATCGCATGTATATATATAGACATTGATAAAAAGGCATACAGAGGTGATTTATGTTTGTTACAACCCATAGAAATAATCAATTCTTCATACTTCTTAAGTATTTTTTATTGTGTAATATTATATTTGGCTTAAGTATTGCAAATGCAGATCAAATCTTCAGAAATGGATTTGAAGATCGCGCCTTGTTATTTCCTCGACTGACCTCCAATGCACAGGAAGCGGTAGAAAATGACATCGAAGCATCAGCAGCTGCAATTTATGGAGATTATGTTTCAGTCAATCTCAGTTCTGGTGAAGTATGGTTAGATAGAACAGATTTAATCATTCCTGGACGTGGTCAAATACAATTTGAATTCACAAGGCGTTATAGAAGCCAATTAAATTACGAAGGCCCAATGGGATATGGTTGGGATTTTAAATATAATGAAAGATTAAAAATTCTTGATGATGGCTCCATAATCAGATCAAATGGTCAAGGACATTTAGCAACATGGATAAAAAATGTTGATAGTAGCTTTACCTCACCTGTGGGTTATTTTTCTACACTTACTGAGGAAATTGATGGCAGTTATATTCTTCGTGAACCTGATGGTTTCAAACATTATTATGATGTAAATGGAATATTGCAGCAACACCAAGACAGATTTGAGAATAGCTTAGTATTTTCCTATGATTCCAATGGTAATTTAATAACTATCACAGATGCCTTTGGACGAGATTATGAGTTAGATTATCAATACATAGCTGGAAGAAACCGGCTAATTGTATTACGTGATTTTTCAGGTAGAGAAATAATCTACAGCTATGATGAAAATGGTGATCTTATTTCTGTAAGAACCCCCACCATAACAGGCACATCAAATAGCAATAATTTTCTAAGTGGACGTACAGAAAATTACAATTATTACGACCCAAATGCTCTACCGCTAATTCAACACAACTTAAAATCAGTTACCTATCCACAAGAGGTAGATCTAAGTGGACCTGTGGCTATAGATCTTGTATATGGTCAAACTGGCTTCGATTTAGATCATGCCACGGCCATAACAGCAGGTGGCACAAATGCCTCAGGTATACCAGCAGGGGGAACCACATCTATCACTTATACTGAGTTAAATTCTGGAGTACCATTAGGTGATGTCAATGTTCACCGGTTAGAAATTTTCTTGTTAGAGAGAAATGGAACGAGTCAAACCTATTTGTTTAATGAACTGTCTCACCATTTGGAATTAAGAGAACACACGCAAGGGTTACGGCCAGGTGAACCCATAAATTATTATCAAACTGTTTATCAATATGATACAGATGGGCAACTGACCCAAGCACTATATCCAGAGGGCAATGCCTTACAATTAACTTATGACAATGGAGGATCAAGAGCCGAGCAGAACAATCTGTTAGAAAACCGGAGAATTGCAGACATTGACAGGGGAGGTGGAGAGGATTTAGTCAATACTATGACTTATGAACCTATATTCAATCAACCCATGAGCAAGACGGATGCACGCGGTAATGCCACAGCATTTGTTCCTCCATTGGGAGTTGCAACAGCTGCAAGATATACCACACTTTATTTTTATGATTATCAAGAAAATAATGACACCATTCCTGATGTGGTTAAATATGGAATTGATATATCAGGCATGACACGAAACCTTGGTGACATCAATCAAGATGGAATCACCAATCAATTAGTTGGAAACAACATTCGCATAGAAGAGCCAACAGTTACTTTGAGGGCCGCATCCAATCAAGCAACAAGCAACGGATCAACTGATCAAATAATTCTTAATGAAATACAGTGGAATAACCGTGGTCAAAGGTTGGCAAAAATTGATCAAGCAGGGAATATCCTTCGATATGATTATTATCCAGAAAATGATCCTGATGGGGATGGAATAACAATAATTGGCCAATCATCGACATTGAGTAGAGGTTATTTATCCACAAAAATAGAAGACTCATTACCTGCATCCAATCGTAGAATAGCGAACGTCCCACCTGCACATCTGACCACACAATTAACTTATGATACCGTAGGTAATGTGATTACAATTCTCAATCCACGTGGAATAATGACTACTATTGAATACAATCAATTAAACGAAATAGTAGTTAAAACCTCCGGTAGTAATGTTGACTTAGCCACCAGTAATTCTCAATTGCTAACTGGCGAAGCGGCTTTTGCCTATCAACACAGGTATTATTATGATGAAAATGGTCGCTTGATTCTTAAAGAAGTTGAAAATCGAGTGGATGTCTCAACCACAGCAGGTGTTGGGGACTGGGTAGAATATAGTTATTCTTATGATATTTTGAATAACCTATTGGATTCAACTATCGAAATAGACGATTCAACTATGGCATTAACCAGTCGAAGTTATGATGCAAATGACAATTTAATATTGAAGATCAAACCAGAAGGCAATCAAATATCGATGGAATATGATGAACGTAATTTATTATTTAAAGTTCACAATGGATTTGGTAGTACTGAAGTTGCAAGCATGCAAAGAGATTATGATCTCAATGGCAATCAAGTCAGATATATTGATGCTCAAGATAATGATCTGGTGATTGGTCCAGAAACAACCACCTATGTATATGACGGCTTTGATAGAAAAATGACCACAATTGATGCCTTAGGTAATCAAGCATCGTGGTCTTTTTACCCTGTATCAAATGTCATTGGACACCAGATTAATGGGCACAGAGCCAATCTACCTAATGGCGGCAATGTGTTGCTTAAAAGCGAACATTACTTCTTTGATGAACTCAATAGATTGTATCAGTCAGATCAAGAATTATTCCTTGCAGATGGATTTAATCCTTTGCGGCCAGAGTCATTAAACGATGACAATAGTGATGGGCGTGTGACTGAATATTCTGAATTTGATGGTTTGTCAAATAAAACCCATAAAACTGAAGACGATGGAGATACCCATCAATATATATTCGATGGAATTAATCGCATCATTGCCTCAATTGACCCTTTAAATAACCAGGTACAGTATACTTATGATGCCAATAGCAATGTGGTCAACAAAACGGAAACTGATGTCAGTGATACAACAGTTGTTGCTGACGAAGTATTTAACTCCTATTTTGTTTATGACCAATTGGATCGAATAGTTAGGTCAACAGACAATGCTGGTCGAACCACTCGATACCAATATGACAGCAGAAATAATTTAACTGGAAAAAGCGATGCTCAAAATTTACTATTAATTACTGACCCACTTTCAGTTTTTCCTGGAACAATAAATGAAGCAGGAAATACCACTCAATATTTATATGATGGTCGTGATTTACGAATCACTGAAATTCAAGATCTGAGGGTTGGTGGGACAGGCGACGGCATCATCGACACAAGCAATGCCTCAAACCCAGATGGAAAAATCACTGTACAACACAGTTTTGACCTCAATGACAGAAACACTGTAACCACCGATGACAACAACAATTCAACCACTTATGTATATGATGCCCTAGATCGAAAAATTCAACAAATAAATGCTGATACGACTGTGGTGGATCTGGTCTATGACCGAGACGGTAATCTAACGCAGATCACCGATGCAAATGGTTCAGTAATTAGCAATAGTTATGATGGCATTAACCGTTTGATACAACGAGACATCATTCGAGGCACAGCTGTCATAGGAACAACTCAAGAAACTTATGCCTATGATGGATTGTCACGATTAACTCAAAGTGTTGATAACAATGGCAACTTAAATGATCACCAAGTTGATAGAATATATGATTCTTTGGGAAGGACCATAGAAGAACAACAGGATTTTGAACCCTATTCAAATGTATTGGCAGGCGATGGTAGACGCTTAATGTTACTTTATCCAACTAGCCGTATATTGGAATACAGTCATGATGCACTCAACCGTGTTACTGAAGTATTTGAACCTTTTCCAAGCCTATTAAAATCAACTAATCAACTCAAAAGTGGTTCACCAATTGGTCTAACAGTTTTAAGTACAGACTGGATGGGAGCAGAGTATTGTTGTGAAGCGTGTCCCTGTGATTCTCGACCACTTTATATTGCCATGGGCAATGATACGGCCATGAGCTTTTTGGATTCTGCAGGATTAATTGATGTTGGATACAGTAGTGTCAGAGAACCCATTGCTTTACAACACATACATAATGGCACAGAGTTTATTGATCGTAGTTATACTTACAACAGAGAATACATGCGAGTCGGCGAACTGATGACAGATATTGCTGGAGCACCCAATAATTTATATGGGTTAGATTCAGCTTATAGATCTCAAAGCACACTGGTAGATGATTTTGGAGGAGAAACATTTACACAATTATCTGAATATAATTTAGATGGTGTTGGTAACCGGGTCACTGTTGACTTTACACAAGATTTTGGTGGAGCACCAATCATGTTTTCAGAAACCTACAGCCCCAATAACATGAACGAATATGATGATGCCAGTGGAGGTGGAGGAGGGCCAAGAATGCATGACAATAATGGCAACTTAATCGATGCCAGTGGATTTTTTTACTTATATGATTTTAAAAACAGATTAGTTGAAGTACAGAGAAAGTCAGACAATGCCTTACGTGCCCAGTATCATTACGATACATTCAATCGTCGTGTGAGACGCATGGTATTTGTATTAGCCAATGCCACTATTGAAGAACAGAGGCGTTATATTTATGATGGCCTAAATGTCATTGAAGAATGGGCCAGTGATGATGATTACAATAACAATGGCCCCATTTACAGTTATGTTTTTGGTGCTGGTATTGATCAACCTTCACAAATGGAAGCATCAGTTTCTGCAGCTGTTTCAGGTAAGTTCTGGTTTCACCGAGATGCTCGCAACAATGTTCTTGCTTTAACAAATGAAGCTGGTGATGTTGTAGAAAAAAGCCGATATGATGATTTTGGTAATTTTGATCAAACAATTAGCATAGAAAACAGATACTTATTTCAAGGCCGACGATACGACCCAGAAACTGGCTTGTTTTATTATAGAAATAGGTATTATGACCCCGTTACTGGACGTTTTTTGCAAAGAGATCCAGTTTGGGACAACAAAAATAAAGGCAATGCATACACTTTTGTTGCCAATAATCCACTATCTGGCAGAGACCCAACTGGCTTAGTATGGTGGAACCCATTTTCATGGCCTGATGATTACCAAGATTGGAAAACAGCTTCGGATGCTGCCAAAGCACGTAAATTGATCAAAGAAGCAAAATCTCTAAAAGATGCAATAAAAAGTGCAAAAGATGGCAGCTCTTTAACAAAAAGGGTAGGTGATTTACTTAAAAAAGTGGCTAAAAAACCCCTCAGAGGTACAGGGGCTGACCCCATAGGATTAATGATTCAGATTGATGAATCTCTGGAAGTTGTTGCTGAAAATTCAAAAGACATTGGTGAAAAAATAAAATTAGGCAGAGAGATTGAAGAAAGTAAACACAAAGTAGATCCTAATTTCCGATTGCCTATGTCGAAAAACCCCCTTGATTGGTGTGTGCTGGATTGGTTGTATTATAATAATGAAAACAAGCGCCGCAAAGAAATCAATGACAGATGGGATAAAGAAGCCCAAGAAGCTGAAGAGGCTGATGAATGAAATTTTGTTTCCTGCTGGGTACTTACAAGTACCAGGAGACGGGATGTATCTGCCAGAAGAAGAGAGAGTTAAAATTTGGTAACTTGTTTTCAAAACCAAGGGTAAAAAAGCTATTGGAACACTTGAAAAACTCAAGCAATATATCAAGAATATTAAGAACAAAATTAAACTTGATATTGGTTTGAGTCCTGTTTTAGAATAGCAAGCACATCTCGATTTTTTCATTTCTCACAACTTGGGTAATGCATTATTACATTCCAAATATTCCAAATTATTGGTATTTGCCAATTATTGAGTTTATCTTGTTGCCATTATTCCAAATTGAAACAATTCCATAAATTTTGATTGTTCAAACCATATTTTATGTCGATTATTTCTTTTCAGAAATGCCTGTCCCTGAGATTTCTCTGAGATTTCTTAGTATAATTTCAGTTGGTCTAAGACTTGTTTGTTGTTCGAGTAGACCTTCTAAAAAAAATTGAATCTCTTAATGTTCCAGGAATAACTATACCGTGGAATCCAGAGAATTGATCTGAAATAAAGTTATACCAGGTAATCCCTCTGTTGGATCCAAAGTACTTTTTATTTGGTCCTGCATTCACTGTCCTTACCGGTGTTACAAACCTCATGCCATCTGCGGGACAAATTGTTCTTTTAGTCATGGAACCCCAGCAAGGGGTTTTACGCTCCGGTAAATACGCCGAATTTGTAGTAATGATTATTTCTGTTATCGCTGCCTTCGCTGCCGCGGTGTACTTCGATACAGTGCCCTAGGTTATCCATGGCGACTGCTAGGTCGAAGCCTGTACTGTATTTTTGACTACTCGACCAGTTTATCTTGCCTGACTCGAAATCGACTACACCTACGTTGTAGGAATGCTCATTGCTCTTTTCGCTGCCATCGCTGTGGCGGTGTACAGAAATGCAGGTTCCATTGTTGTGCATGGCGATTGAGACAACTGAGCCATGAGTGAATTGATGACTATTTTTAGTGTACCAATTGATTATTTTGCTGTTGTAGTCGACTTTGCCTACGCGATAGTAAAGATCAGTGTCGTCGTCAGTATCGTCAGGACCGCGGTGTATCTCAACACAGCGACCCAGATCATCCATAGCGATCGCGAGGTCAGAGCCGATGTCATAAGGCTCTGAGACCTTGTGCCAATTTATCTTAAGGCCATCATAGTCTACTTCCCCTACACGATAGTAAAGGTTAGTACTGTCGTCATCGGCACCGCGATTAACTTCGACGCAGTAGCCTGTATTATTCATTGCAATTGCAAGGTTGGAGCCGGTGGTGTATTGATCGCTTTCACCCCATGAGATATTGTTGTTGCCATAATCAAACTTACCGACACAACTGTAGAGAAGCTTGCTGCTACCACTCCCCCTGTGGACCTCAATGCAGTATTGATTCTTGTTCATCGCGATTGCGCAGTCTGAGCCTGAATTGTATGGAATACTGCTGTTCCAGCTTATGGTCTGGCTGCCTGAGTCGATCTTGCCGATCTTATGGTTCAGCATATCCTTGTTGTCACCACCCTCACTGCCCCTATGCATTTCGATACATTTATCGCTGTCGTTCATGGCAAATGCGAGATTGGAGCCTGTACTGTATTTTACACTACTGCCCCAATCAACAGTGGGAACACTAGACCCTTGCCAAGTCACGACTCCAAAGTTTTTGTCTGATGGATTAGGCAGGATGTTTCGATCCGTCGCAAAAATTTCAATGCTTGTCGGAGATTGGACTCTAAGCCCCTTTCCCCAGCGGAAGCTGGTGTTTATTTGCTTAACCGGCTCAACGTGCGTACAAATCTTATCTACAATAAATCCGGGTAGTGTGTATTTACCCCAGCCACCAGAATAGTCACAGATTTTCTTAACACCCTTAATCGTGTCACTAATTCCTGGGATATCCATGTTCTTCGTATCCACATTCCCATCCCCATCAAAAATCGGAATAACATTGGCGTCATTTCCATCAATATCTAGCTTGAACAATTTGACGGTGCTCTCCTTACCATCAGAAGCATGCATTGCAAAGAAATAGAGCTGGCCATCTGCCTGAGTAACAAGCGCGAAGCCAGAACCCCCCGTATGGACTGGCAATGTGCCCGTTGTATTCAAAAGTTTGAACGTCGTGTCTGAATCCAAAGTGGACTTGTTAGATTTATAGAAATACAAGTCGTTATTATCCCCAGCCATTACAATGTAGCTTTTATCTCCATCAATCTGTTTGGTCATCCCGGCGCCATTTATCCCGTCATCTTTCTTAATCGTGGTCAGGTATACCATTTCCTCATTAACGGCCGTTTTCCGAACATCATAGATCTGTATCTCCG
>JAESTH010000074.1 GCA_016763695.1 Alcanivoracaceae bacterium | reverse complement strand
TGCCTGCCTTGTTTTTCAAAACCAACGATTTTTTTTTCTTCCATGCGTTTTAACAGAGTTGCCACTGTAGTCAAAGCCAGGGGTTTGGCCTGACTTAATAATTGATGTGTTGAACTGACATTCATCTTGCCATGAGTCCACAATACCTTCATCACCGAAATTTGCAGGTTACTTAATTTGATGTTTTTTACTGTCATATTTTTAATTCAAACTACTAATGTAGTTCAATTTAATACTACATATGTAGTTTGTCAAATGTTTTGTGCTTTTTAATCAATTAAAAGTCATATGGAGAAACTGAGAAAAAACATCCTAAGCTCCTTCATTCATAATTAGTATAAGTTTCAGATATTGCTATTTGTCAAGCGCATATACAATAATGGTAATTTTTTTAGTAACTCATCAGCATTCTTTAAATGTATAAAAGAATTAGAGCCAAAGATATAGGGTAGGTAGTCACTGGCATATTGGTCAATAGAGATGCAAAAGGGTTCTAAGCCCATTTTTTTTGCTTCCAGTATTGCCATTTTGGTGTCTTCTAAGCCGTAACGGCTTTCGTATTTATCCAAATCGTTAGGTTTACCATCGGTGAGGATTAACAATAGTTTTTGTTCAGATTTTTGTTTAACCAATTCACTGCTTGCGTAACGAATGGCTGCGCCCATGCGGGTGAAGTAACCTGGTTCTATGGCATTGATAAGATCGATTATATGCCCATCATAGGCTTGCTTGAAATCTTTGATAGGATAGTAGCGGATATGGTTACGGCGCTTGGATGAAAAACCAGCTAAAGCGAATTTATCACCTGAAGCATTGAGGCTTTCGGCAAATAAAAATAAGGATTCGCGGATAACATCGATGACTTTTTTATCATTATTGACATAGGCATCGGTGGACAGGGACAAATCAGCCAGTAATAAACAGGATAAATCACGGTAAGAGTTACGTAATTGTCGATATAAGCGAGGATCGGTGCTGCAGTGTCCGATTAATCTGTCGGTGCTGAAACTGATGTAACTGTTGATGTCAATTTCATCGCCATCTGTCTGGTTGTTAAACCACTGTCTTTGTGGACGCAAGGCATCAAATTGTCGGCGCAGTTTGGCTGCCTTCCATTTAAGTTCTATGGGAAATTTGCTGTTTTTTTCATGTTTACTTTCCATCAAGAATAGGGCGCAATGGTCTTTTTGTAGCAGCTGTTTTTTATAATCCCATTCGGGTAATAGTATATCGCTGGCAAGAACCACATCATCGTACTCCTGAGATGGAAAATCTAGATCAATTTTAATTTTATTACTGGTTTCTCCTGTGGTGACACTTAAATGATCTAAATCATCGGCGATACGAACCGCATCCTCGTCTTCTGAGTCATCGGGGCTGCGATCAAGATTAATAAACTCAGACCATGAAAAGTAACTCTCCAGACGAAATGACATCAAGCCACCTTGTTTTTTATCGGCTTCAACCTGTTCAGTTTTGTATTTTTTCTTAAACTTATTGTTGTTGACACTGGCTTTAGATTGAGTCTGTGAGTCTTTATTATCTACTTTTTTGTTACTCTTGCGTGGTATTGTTGAGTATTGATACAGCCACAAAATGACGGGTTGAGGCTGGTAGCGAGAATGGGGTGTAAATTCGATTTTATGCCATGGGTTTTTTAAGGTTGCTAAAATTAAAGTTTCTAATGCATGTAAATCAACTGGCAATTTGTCGATAGGAAGTCTTTGCGCAATATGGGCTTCAACAATTTTGTTATATTTATTTTTTAAACCAGGCCAGTTTTTTAGTATATTCTGGGTGTTGATCTGGTTTTGAATAATCCAATGTTGATCGGAATTATTTTTATCAATGGAAGCTATAGCCGTTAACCAGATGTATAAATCTTTGTTTAGTTGTTTGTCATTGAAATAGGCCAGTTCTGAAGGTAAGTATATACATTCATTGCCAAAGTGAGCCAATTCTGCTTTCTGACCTGATGCTGAGATTTTTTGTAGAAATCCCTGATAGGCACCATGGCGAATGGCAGAAGTACTTTCAATGGTCAATGATTTCTCCCCCCCCATGGCTCTGAAGAATATTGACAGGTGGTTTCTGAAGTCTTGTAATTGTACTTTAGCAGCAGGAAAGTGTTTTCTGGATTTCCCTACGATGTATTTGTGCCATTTGATACCTACCCATTCTTCCATCAGGGTTTCTCCTCAAAACAGTGCGCAGGTATTTCTGCTTTCTTGCCAAAGTCACGTTTAGATTTATCCTGCGCACAATCATCAATGAGTAATTTTAATAATGGTGGCTTATTGTTTTTTTCTTGTACACGAGTACAGGAATTTATGCACTCAAAACACTGGGTGCAGGTGAATATTTTGCGTTTAATGGCACGTGGTTTTATCCTCATGGGACAGGCATGCTCGCATGATTTATCACAATCTTTACATTCTTTTGCACGTGTTGAATTGTAGCCGACTACCAGGGCTTTTTTATTTGCCATCCAGGCCAGTGACTGAAATATTCCTACTGCACAGGCATAACGGCAAAATAAGTGTCTGGCAAAAGTAAATTCTATAATAAAGACTGTTGTTACGGCAGATATGAAAATAGTTTGATTTCTGCTGAAACTAAAATGCCATAAATTATGGTAAATTTCAACAGGTGTGAGTAAATAAGTGAGGGCAATAATGGCCCAAGTAAAAGCGAAGAGAGCGATCATTATAATCGTCGGAACCCACCATAAAGCATTAGTTTTTGCTATAGTTCCATCTAGTTGTTGCTCTGGAAGTTTGGGTTCCCAGAAGCTGGGTTTGCCAGTGGCTTTACGCATAAAGGTGTTGATATACTCGATCACGGTGAAATGAGGGCATAACCAACCGCAATACAAGCGTCCCCAACGCCATGCAATTAATAAAAAAGCAACAATACTTAATACGATAGGCAGAATTGTTCGAGTAAGGATTCGCATGGTTAAATCCACAGCATCAACTTGTTGGTCAATTAACTCTTGCAAGTTAAGTTTTAAATCAAATCCAAGTATAACAAAGTGTCCCTGATTTAAGTCCAACCTGAATATATCAAAAATAGGTGTCAACACAAACAGAATAAAAAAGCTGATTTGGTAGACTAAGCGTTTGTTTGGGCGTTTTATCATTTTTAGGCTCTGCGTGAAATATAATAGGCGTGATCCATCTGACTTTATTTTAACAGCTTAGCAATCATTGGGTAATAATAAACTCTATCGGCATTGTTTCGTGCTACCCCCATGATTGCAGGAAAAAAACACAAGGGAATGATCAGCATATAATATATTTCACCAGCAACCAGTGTGAAAGTACTTTTAAATCCATAATGAACCAACACGGCCGTAATTAGGCTGGTAAAAATGATAAAGGTAATTGTAGCAAGGATAAAGGCTTCATTAATTGCAACCCTCAACATGTCATCGTTTGATTTTTTATTTTTTAACCAGGAAATAAAAATAAAAAAATAGATGAAAGGAAAAAGTAAATTGAGGATGACCATAACATGTGCCATTATTGCCTTGGTTTTTAATTGCATGACTATGCTCCGAATTTAGCCTTAACCACTTCCATCAAGGCAGCAATCACTTCTTCGTCATCTGTGAGTGGTTCTATCACGGCACTTTGGCAGGATTCTATTTTGGAAATACCGCTTTTAATCAGGTTGGCTGCGTAAATCAATAATCTGGTTGAGGCAGATTCTTCTAAATCATGATCTTTTAACTGTCTCAATTGATACGAAAGTTCAGCCAAAGGCAGAGCGATCTCAGCACTGACTTGCGCTTCGGTCTGAATGATTTGAGATTCTATTTCTATACTTGGATAATCAAATTTTAATGAAATAAAACGTTGTCTGGTGGAAGGTTTCATGCCTTTTAACAGGTTCTGATAACCTGGATTGTATGAGGCAATTAACATAAACTCATTAGGGGCATGTAAGATTTCACCCGTTCTATCAATCGGCAATATTCTTCTGTCATCGGTTAATGGATGTAACACAACAATGGTGTCTTTACGGGCTTCTACCACTTCATCCAGGTAACATATGGCGCCTTCTCGCACGGCCTTGGTTAAAGGGCCATCTTGCCAGTAAGTTTTACCATCACCAATAAGGTGTCTGCCCAATAAATCGGCAGCAGTTAAATCTTCGTGGCAGGCAACGGTATAAAGTTTTCTCCCTAGTTTTTCTGCCATGTGTTGCACAAACCGGGTTTTACCACAGCCTGTTGGGCCTTTTAATAATACTGGCAATTGATTATTCCAAGCTTGGGTGAGTAACTCAACTTCATTGTTTTGTTGGTGGTAAAAAGTTTGCATTGATTTATTGATATTTAATTTTAGATTATTCATTATACCGATATTTTAGATGTTTTAATAAAGAGGTATATGCATAACTATGCTCAGATGGGGCGGAGATGCACATACCTCTAAAATATGGGTAGTTAACAGAAGCTAACTACCCATGCTGATACTTAGGAAATAGTTTCCTATTATTTTATTTCTTCGCCTTTCACAAAGAAACTAATCAAATATACAATTAAACCGATTAAGAACACGATACCTGCTGCTTCACGTAACCAGTAGAAGACAGCAATCTTGTCCTGCACGACCATAAATGGTAGTGGAGTATCTGTTAAGCGTTGTAAATACACCTGTAAGATACCAGCCCCAGTGAGGAATAATGTAATAAACACCATGCCAACAGTCATTAACCAGAATGACCACATCTCAACCACTTGTGCACGCATTGGATTGGCTTTACGACCACGCATAATAGGCATGGCATAGGAAATAATGGTTAATACCACCATTACATAAGCCCCATAAAATGCCATGTGACCATGTGCAGCAGTAATCTGTGTGCCATGTGTATAGAAGTTGATTGGAGCAAGTGTATGCAAGAAGCCCCAAACACCAGCGCCTAAGAATGACATCACGGCTGTACCAAGTGCCCATAATGTGGCGGCTTTATTTGGATGGTCACGTCTGCGTTTGTTAACCACATTAAAGGCAAACAAGGTCAGCATGAAGAATGGAATCGGTTCTAATGCAGAGAAAATTGAACCCAACCATAACCAATAACCGGGAGTACCAATGTAGAAGAAGTGGTGACCAGTACCAATAATGCCAGATATTAAGGCCATCGCGACAATGATATATAACCATTTCTCGATCAACTCTCTATCGACACCCGTGATTTTTATGAGTACAAAAGCAAGTAGTGAAGCGAGAATTAATTCCCAAACACCTTCTACCCATAGATGTATTACAAACCACCAGAAGAATTTATCTAATACTAAGTTGTCAGGCACATAAAATGAGAATAAGAAAAATACAGCTAAACCAACCAAACCGGTTAGCAGAATCATATTGATGACTGTTTTTCTGCCAGATAAAATGGTTAAACCTATATTATATAAAAAGCCAAGGATAACGACGACTATACCAATCTTACCGATTGTTGGTTGCTCCAGAAATTCTCGTCCCATGGTAGGCAGTATATCGTTACCCGTGATTTCAGCTAACCGCGCATAAGGAATGAGCAGATAACTGACAACTATGGCAGCACCCGCAAATAAAAATATCCAAAATAATATCTTGGCAAGTTTAACCGAATGTAATTCTCTTTGGGATTCTTCTGGGACGAGATAATAGGATGCGCCCATAAAACCGAATAATAACCAAACAATTAATAAGTTGGTGTGTACCATTCTGGCAACATTGAAAGGAATGGCGGGAAACAAAAAATCCCCTATTACATATTGTAGCCCAAGAATGACACCAAATAAGATTTGTCCAACGAACAAACCAATGGCAGCCATAAAGTAGAGCTTGGCTACAGATTGTGATTCATATTTTAATTCCATCTGATTTACCCCTGAATGTTTGGTGGCCAACCATGGGTATC
>JAESTH010000021.1 GCA_016763695.1 Alcanivoracaceae bacterium | reverse complement strand
TTGCAACCATAGAAATGTTGGATGCAGATGGAAGGGTAGAAACATTATCAACGCCCATATTATTGGCATCTGATAATAAGGTGGCAGAAATATTTCTGGGTGAAGAACGTGTGTTGGTCAGAGGCGTCAATCGTACAGACTTACAAAATGCCGATGGTAATGTGGTTGGAGGTGGTTTTAGTGTTGATACCGAAATCAGGAACATAGGGAGCTCATTGAAAATTTGGCCAAGGATTAATGATGATGATACAGTAACATTAGATATTGCTCAGGAAATATCTTCGATAAATGTGGGTGCAACCAGTATCCCTTTGGGTACAGATGGTGGTAGCTTTCCTATAGACTCTGTCAATATATCAGAATTGAAACTGACCGCAGTGGCCAAAGATGGGTTGGCAATTGCTGTTGGTGGTCTGATTAGTCTATCAAACAGCGATCGCAGTGATAGAGTGCCTTTTTTGGGTCGTATTCCTTTATTAGGTGCTTTATTTAGAAAAGACATAAAATCAGAATTTAAATCTGAATTATTACTGATGATTACCCCGCACATACTGAACACGCCAGAAGATGCCAAACAAATCCGCGCCAAGTTAGCAGCACAAGAATACCACGACCCCTTGATTAATCAATATTTACAAAAAGACTTTGTTGTTTCATCTATTTCAACAACAGAAATGAAAATAGAAGAAATGAAAATTTCACGCTATATCCAGGATACATGGAAAAAAGCACGTGATGGTATGAGTGGTATGCGCACTGATGGAGGCCCTAGCTGGATGCCAACACCTGACATTCAAGCCCATGCCCTGGCATCATGGCGAATGGGTGATTATTATACAACCATAATAAGCATTAACAATACAAGCAATAATCTGATAAACCTGCAGGCTGATATTATGGGACTTGGTTGGCGAGCTGTCGCCTTTGAAAACCCAACACTGGCACAACAGGAAACAACTTGGGCTTGTTTAGTGAGTCGCAAACCCTTTGCGCTAGCTTTAAAAAACAACTTAAAACAAACAAGAAATCTATAATGAGAAAATACATATTTAAAAGCAAAACTCTGCTTGTCATTTCAATGCTGTGTTTCTTTACGGCTTGTGCAACAGTTGAGCGCATGCCCTTAAGTAAAGAGGACAGCAAAAAAATGATTTATGATAATAATTTAGTTATCTATTTTTATGATGAAGCACCAGAAAAATCCCGAATCGTAAGAGAAGTTGTGATTTCAAAATATCGTTAAAATAAAACATAAACAAAATACTTTGTTAATCTAACCGAGATTGGCAAACACTTTTACCGAGTAAATTTGTATGCAAAAGCACACTGAAAATGAAAAAAAAGATTTTAATAACACCCTTAAAAAAAGCTTAGAGCAACTAAGTACAGTTATAATTGATAAGGAAAACACGCTAAAATTAGCCATGACCTGTTTGATTGCATCAGGACATTTGTTGCTTGAGGACATTCCCGGGACGGGTAAAACATTACTGGCTCATGCTTTGGCCCAGGTTTGTGATTTAGATTATCAACGGGTACAGTTTACCAATGATTTGTTGCCAGCTGATATAACTGGTGTGTCAATTTTCGATCGGAACTCTGGTGGCTTCACTTTTCATAAAGGCCCAATTTTCACCCAATTAATGTTGGCAGATGAAATCAACAGGGCGACACCTAAATCGCAAAGTGCTTTATTGGAGGCAATGGAAGAAAGACAGGTTTCGGTGGAAGGTGAAACACGGCAGTTACCCGAGCCATTTTTTGTTATTGCCACACAAAACCCTCTGGAACAACACGGGGTTTATCCCTTGCCTGAGGCGCAGTTGGATAGATTTTTAATGCGTTTGTCATTGGGTTATATTAGCAAAGATGCAGAGCTATCACTGTTAGCTGGTAAAGAATCTCGTAAAATTTTGGCAGAATTATCCCACAGTATGAGCGTTGCAGAATTGTTAGCTATGCAAGCACAAATAGCTGATGTCCATGCTTCAATGAGCTTGTTAGAGTATATTCATGCCTTGCTGGATTATACCCGTAATTCTGGTGATTTTGTGACGGGTTTATCTACTCGTGCTGGTATTGCTTTATTGCGAGCTGCCCGTGCCTGGGCATTTTTACATGGGCAATCTCAAGTGATACCTGCAGATGTACAGGCGGTTTTTTATGCTGTTGCGGCGCATAGATTAGTACCGATTGCTACTATTGGCACGATGGAAAATGATTCAGTACAACGAGTTTTATCAATTGTTGCTATCCCTTAACCCAGCTTTTCTTCATCACGATTCCTATTCTCGGACAAGCTCCTAGATGGATATTTCTGTTGTTAAGTAAAACATCTACCAAGAGGATTAGAGTCCGCCTAACTAAAGTTGGGTGGGGTTATTTGGTGTTAATGCTCGTGATATTATTAATGGGCATTAACTATGCCAATAATCTAATCTATGCTTTGGCCTATTTTCTCCTGTCTTTATTGTTTGTTGGTTATTTACAAACCCGAGCACAACTAAAAGACCTGGTTTTTAACCAATGGCACTGTCAAGGGGTATTTGCTGGGCTAAATATTCACTATCACATGCAAATAAGTAAACAGACCAAGACCAATAGTGTCGCAAAAAGTTGGGGTTTATTTGCTGGATTGAGTGATGTAACCGTTCCACATCTATTTTTGAGCTCCAAACAAGCCCAACAGCTTAGTTTGAAAACGGTGGCCAAAAAAAGAGGGCTATACAAGCATGGTGATGCCTATATTTTCAGTAGCTATCCATTTGGCATATTTCTGGCCTCTCAGTTATTGCCAAAACTACCAGAGTGCTATATTTATCCACAAGCTGTTGGCAAGCTCGCTTTAGCCGATAATGTAAGCGGTGATTCTGCCAATCAACATATTGAGTCAGAATCAATAACATCTATCCGCAAATATGTCGCCGGTGATAATTTAAGTCGCATTGCCTGGAAATCCTTGGCAAGACGTGATGAGTTAATGACCAAAGAGTTTGATGGAGCACAGGGCGATCCTGTCTTGGTGTTTAATTGGCAGCAGTCAGCACTTGCCAACTTAGGCGTAGAGGCTAG
>JAESTH010000073.1 GCA_016763695.1 Alcanivoracaceae bacterium | reverse complement strand
TTCTAAATTTTGCAAGGTTGCCGCATCTGCCAGGTTCAATCCTGATGAATTAAGCCTTTCTGGCTGAAAAGTATCTCTAGGTAATGGAATTTGCGGATGTCGGTGATCTGCATGCGATCGAACCACTTCAATTGGGTCTTGAGTAATATCATTAATGTCCAATTCCAAATCAACCAAGCGATTAACAAATGACGTATTTGCACCATTTTCCAATAATCTCCTGACTAAATACGGCAATAAATCTTCGTGCGAACCAACCGGCGCATACACTCTACAAGGTACATTTAATCCCGCAGGATCTATGCTTTGTTGATGTAAGGCCTGCCCCATCCCGTGTAAACGCTGAAATTCATAACCCAAATTATCTCTTGCCATAACCCGAATAGCTGCTACGGTATTGGCATTATGGGTAGCAAATTGTGGATAAAATTTATCCCGATGCGATAATAGCTTTTGTGCGCAGGCAAGATAGGAAATATCAGTATTCACCTTTCGGGTAAAAACTGGATAGTCACTTAAACCCTGTTCCTGTGAACGTTTAATTTCAGTATCCCAATAAGCTCCTTTAACCAACCTCAGTGGAATCTTACGTCCATATTGTTCTACTAACTCAATCAAAAAATCAACAACACCATTGGCACGCTTTTGAAAAGCCTGTACAACCAGGCCAAATCCTTCACAACCTGTTTTACATTGACTGTATACTTGCTCAAACACCATCAGCGATAACTCTAACCTGTCTGCTTCTTCAGCATCAACAGTGACCGCGACATTTAAAGAGGAGGCTAAATCAACAATTTTTTTAACATTGGGCACCAGTTCAGCCAGTACCCGTTTAACATTGGCAATTTCATAACGGGGATGCAGGGCTGATAATTTTATCGAAATGGTTGCTGCATCTTCTATGACTTTCTTCTTATTGGCTTTTGCAATGGCTGTAATGGCCTGTAAATAAGAGTCCAAATATCTATCGGCATCAGCATGTGTCAATGCAGCTTCACCTAACATATCAAAAGAGAATCGATAATCTCGATGTTTTTTTGTTTGTGATCTTTTTAAAGCTTCTTTGATTGTTCTACCCATGACAAATTGCCTACCCATCACTTTCATGGCCTGATAAACACCTGTTCGAACCATTGGCTCTCCCGTTTTGTTTAATAATTTATCAAGAACTTTGGCAAAACCCTTTTTGTCTTCATCAACATCTATGATTTTACCAGTGAGCATCAAGCCCCAAGTTGATGCATTAACAAACAGGGAATCACTCTTACCCATGTGTGATTTCCAGTCCGCATCTAATAATTTATCTTTGATCAGTTTTTCAGCCGTACCTTTATCAGGAATACGCAAGAGTGCTTCTGCCATACACATGAGCACGATCCCTTCCTTTGAGGAAAGATCATATTCCTTCATAAAGGCATCAACACCATCCATTTCATCTATTCGAGAACGGACATTGTCAACCAACATCACTGATAACTGTTTTATTTCCTTACGTAGTTCGTAGCCTGGATTGGCTTGTTCTAAAAGTTGGTTTATTAATGTATTTTCATCTGCCAAATAATTTTGTGAAAATTTTAATGCCGTTATTTGTTGTATTGGAGACTTGTTCACTACCTGCATACCTTATTAAATATGTAAGCAAAGCATTATAATTGATCATTTATTAAGCTTGTTGATTTATTGGTTGATTTTGTGTACATTAGTTAGTTCTAATTTAGAAATCTGCAATTTACGATGATGCCAGCACCATCCAAAACTCATTTTCTACTACGACACAATGAATAAGAAACAAAATATTAACAATCAATGTGACTATTCTTATTGGCTCGTGATAGAATGCGCGGAACTGACCTCAACAAGTAAAAACGAGGTTGTCCCACATAACTCAAAGGGCTTCAAGCCCCCTTAACATTAATGAATGAATATTCATGCTTGACTACAAGAAATTTTTTTGAGGGTATAAAATCAATGAACAAAACAATAAAGAGTTGTAAACTAAGTCGTGAGGGCTTCTTATTTACTATTTTTAGCCTACTTTTTTTCAGCTCTGCTCATGCAGAATATGGCCTGAATTTAACCAAGGGTGTAACAGAGTTTAGTAACGAAGTTTACGGCTTGCACATGATTGTCTTTTGGATATGTTTAGTGATAGCTGTATTGGTTTTTGGTGCCATGATTTATTCTATGATAATGCATAGAAAATCAAGAGGCGTGACTGCAGCGCAGTTTTCACACAGCACCAAGGCAGAAATTATTTGGACGGTTATTCCTATAATTATTTTAATAGTTGTGGCATTTCCATCTACTGAAGCTCTAATCAATATGGAATCCCCAACAGACCCTGATGGCGAAAGAATCACCATGGATATGACTATCAAAGTCACGGGCTATCAATGGAAATGGAAATATGACTATCTGGATGAAGGTATTTCTTTTTTAAGCACCCTGAGTTCCGAAAGCAATATTGCTAGACAATTGGGTTCTGGCATAAATCCTGAAGATGTTGATAATTACTTATTGGATGTGGACAACCCTTTGGTTATTCCCGTTGATACAAATATCAGAATTCTGTTAACAGCTGATGATGTTATTCACTCTTGGTGGGTTCCTGCGTTTGGCTGGAAAAGAGATGCCATCCCTGGATTTGTAAATGAAGCCTGGACTAATGTGAAGAAAGTTGGCACTTATCGTGGTCAATGCGCAGAATTATGCGGTAAAGATCATGGCTTTATGCCCATTGTTGTTATTGTTAAATCGAAAGAAGATTATGCCAACTGGGTAAATGATCAAAAAGGACAACAAGTGGTTGCCGAAATTAAAAACAACAGTGAATGGACACAAAATGATTTGATAAATAAAGGCAAAGAAGTTTACAACTCTCAATGTGCACTTTGTCATCAGGCATCTGGTCAGGGCATGCCCCCAGCCTTTCCTGCATTGGATGGCAGCGTGATTGTTAATGGTTCAATCGATGAACAGATTAAGACTGTAGTATTTGGTAAAGAAGGCACTGCAATGGAATCATTTGGTGGTAAATTATCCGAAAGTGATATTGCAGCAGCAATCACATACACAAGAAACGCTTGGAGCAATACTGCTAAAGATGCAGTACAGCCACAAGATGTTAAAAGAATAAAGAATAGTTGAGGGTATAAACAATGAGTCACGCAGCAGTAGCTACACATGATCACGATCATGATCACAAACCTAAGGGCTTTGTAAAACGTTGGTTGATGACAACCAATCATAAAGACATTGGTACTTTATATTTAATTTTTGCTTTAACCATGTTTATATTTGGTGGAGCCTTGGCAATGATAATCCGTTTGGAGTTATTCCAACCTGGTTTACAATTTGTACAACCCGATTTCTTTAATCAGTTAACCACCATGCATGCACTAATCATGGTTTTTGGTGCGGTCATGCCCGCATTTGTTGGTTTTGCTAACTGGATGATACCAATAATGATTGGCGCTCCTGATATGGCACTACCAAGAATGAATAACTGGTCTTTCTGGATTTTACCTTTTGCATTCACCATGCTTGCTTCAACATTCTTTATGGATGGTGGTGCTCCAGCAGCTGGTTGGACCTTATATCCACCATTGGTATTACAGGGTGGACAAAATCTGGCCTACGCGGTATTTGCCATTCATATGCTTGGTATTTCTTCAATCATGGGAGCCATTAATGTAATCGCTACCATTATGAATATGCGTGCACCAAACATGGGCTACTTAAAAATGCCATTATTTGTATGGACATGGTTAATTACCGCCTTTTTGCTGATTGCAGTTATGCCTGTTTTTGCCGGTGCTGTAACCATGTTATTAACTGACCATTATTTTGGCACCAGCTTTTTCAATGCTGCTGGTGGTGGTGATCCCGTATTGTTCCAGCATATTTTCTGGTTCTTTGGACATCCTGAAGTTTATATCATGATTTTACCTTCATTTGGTATTTTCTCTGAAATCATCCCAACATTTGCCCGTAAACCTTTATTTGGTTATGTCTCTATGGTTTATGCATCAGCTGCTATTGCCTTCTTGTCATTTATCGTATGGGCACACCACATGTTTAGTGTTGGCATGCCATTTGGTGGCGAACTGTACTTTATGTATGCAACCATGTTGATTTCCATCCCTACTGGGGTAAAAGTATTTAACTGGGTTTCAACCATGTGGAAAGGCGCCATGACATTTGAAACACCTATGTTATGGGCTATCGCTTTTGTTATTTTATTCACAATCGGCGGCTTCTCTGGTTTAATGATGGCCATTGCGCCTGTTGATTTCCAATACCATGATACCTATTTTATTGTTGCTCATTTCCATTATGTCCTGGTTTCTGGTTCAGTATTCGCAATTATAGCTGGTGTTTATTACTGGATACCAAAGTGGACTGGTAACATGTATTCTGAAAGATTAGGCAAGATTCATTTCTGGTGGTCAGCTATTTCTATAAATGTACTATTTTTTCCACAACATTTCTTGGGACTAGCTGGCATGCCTAGACGTATTCCTGATTATTCTACTCAATTTGCTGAGTTTAATATGTGGTCTAGTATTGGTGGCTTTGCCTTTGGATTAGCACAGATTTTCTTTATTATTATTGTCATTAGAACAATTAAAGGCAAAGGAACAACCAAAGCGACGGACAGAGTTTGGGAAGGAGCTAAAGGTTTAGAATGGTTTATCCCATCACCAGCCCCACATCATACATTTCAAGATGGTGAAGCAGTGAAAGACGAGCAACTTGCGCATGTTTCAACACATTGATTTATGCCAAATGATTTAGACAAAAGAAGAAAAGCAGCGCGTCGCACCGCGATTGGGCTGCTGATCTTTGCCATAGCTATTTTTTCAGCTTTTTACATGCTGAATATAATGGATAAATAGTGAGTTTATTTTATGAATAAAACAGTTTTAAAAACAGCTCTGGCAGCTGTTTTAATGTTCGGCTTTGCCTTTGCATTAATACCACTTTATAACACATTCTGCGAAATCACAGGTCTGAATGGTAAAACCAGCGGTCAAGTAGCAGAAGATATCCTGATAACACAAACCGTAGATGAAAACCGGGTTATTACCATACAGTTTGATGCCAGTGTCAACTCTAAGTTGAATTGGGAGTTTAGACCCACAGAATTTGAAATGCAGGTCATACCTGGCAAATTATATAAAACTGAATTTTATGCCAAAAATCTATCTAATAGCGAAATAACAGGTAGAGCAACATACAGTGTGACTCCCAGAGTCGCATCTTTATATTTCAACAAAACAGAATGCTTTTGTTTTACTGAACAAACTTTAAAGGCTCATGAGGAAGTAATTATGCCAGTCACCTTTATAATTGATTCAAAATTAACAGAAGATATAAATTTAATGACTTTATCTTATACATTTTATAAACTAGAATCATAAAAGATATTTTCATCAATAAAAAATTAAGAACACGAGGGTAAAATGTCAAATACAAGTAACGATCAATATTACGTTCCGCACCTTGCACGTTGGCCAATTGTTGGCTCAATAGGCATGACATTAACGGCTGTAGGTGCAGCAACATTTATGAACAGCGAGACAGCAACGACACCAGTACTGATGTATTTGGGTTTTGCTGTTATTATTTTTATGGTTTTTGGGTGGTTTGCTGAAGTCATCAAGGAATCTGAAAACAATGTTTATAACGCACAAGTAGATACATCATTCAGAATGGGCATGGTGTGGTTTATATTCTCTGAAGTAATGTTTTTTGCCTGTTTCTTTGGCGCCTTATGGTACGTCAGAAATATGTCAGTGCCCTGGTTAGGTGGTGAAGGCACGGGTTTATTTACTAATTCAGAATTATGGGCTGGTTATGAAGGCGTATGGCCAACTAATGGCCCTGGAGATATTGGTGGTAAATTCGAGTTGATTGATCCATACCATCTACCTCTGGTTAATACTATTTTACTGATGGCCAGTTCTATTACCCTTACTATTGCTCATCATGCATTAGTAGATGGTGCTAGAAAGAAAGTCATCGGTTGGTTGATTGCTACCGTAGTTCTTGGTGCTGCCTTTTTGTTTTTCCAAGTTGAGGAATACATAGAAGCTTACCAACATCTTGATTTAACCCTAAGATCGGGTATATATGGTTCTACATTCTTTATGTTAACTGGCTTTCACGGCATGCACGTTACACTTGGCGCCATTATGCTAACTGTTATTACCATCCGCATGATTCGAGGCCACTTTAAGCCTGAAAGTCATTTTGGTTTTGAGGCTGTAGCCTGGTATTGGCACTTTGTTGATGTGGTATGGTTGGGACTATTTATCTTTGTATATATTATCTAATATAAATACAATATATAATTGTCATATAAAACGCCTCATTTGAGGCGTTTTTTTTGGATTATAAAAATATATTGTGTAATTATTCAGCGTATTTGTGGAAGCTCCTGTGAAACTATTAATAACTCGCAGTCTCACAGCCCTCCCCCTCAAACACACTGAATAGATACTAGATTTAGTGAAAATAATCAGTCATGTTTGTGAGATTAGCGCCTACGCGGTAATGACGAGGGGTTAGAACAGTCACAAAATATAATTGATGTTTTTATTTTGGTAAAATAGAATGAGCCTGAATCCAGCCCATTTTTAGGGCAAATATAATAATGATAAATAAACCAAAGCTGACTGCGATTCTTACCGTTAAAAACCGCACTGTATTTTTACCCTGACCTTTATCCTTGATCATATAATACATTGCCAAGGCAAGGTTATAGATAACAAACAACAGAACAATAACTATAAAAACTTTCACTACAGTTTCTTACCTCGTTCAACATTTACATCTTTAGGTGTATCTACCATCAATCTCTCTTGCTTAAGATTGGTTAAATCCGCTACTATTCTTGCCGCCTCCATAAGGATGAAATCACCAGCTGGCTCAGAGTTGTTTTTGGTGTTTTCCAATTCCTCTTCGTCCATTTCGTCTTCTTCATCTTCATCTTCAACATTTTCAGAGTTAAAAACAACCTCAACTTCTGTAATTAAAGGATCCAACTCTCCTTCTGTGATGGCTTCTCTTTTTTGTTTTCTTTCTATTTTGCGATCTTCCTGTTTCTTTGATTCTTCTTTTCTTATCTTCTCAGTAAGAGAAACAGATTTATCATCTTTCAATTTGTTATAGTAATCGAAATCTTCTTTAATAAAAGTGAATTCTGGATTAAGCAACTCTCTAGCATTATAATTTTTTCTCAATTTGGGAATCTCTTTAGTCAGATCTCCCTGCATATTATAATTTGAACGTTTAATACTGGTCCATGGTAGAGCATTTTTGTATTCACTTTCACCATAACTGTCAGAGCCAGCATGTTTTGGGAATTGAATATCGGGTATTACTCCACGATTCTGAGTACTGCCACCATTAATCCTGAAAAATTGTGACAACGTTAATTTCAACTGCCCCATAGCATGCTCATTATTGCTTGAGTAGTTATCCAAAGGTATCATACTTTGCACAGTTCCCTTGCCAAAACTGCGCTCACCCACAACTACGGCACGGCCATAGTCCTGAAGTGCTGCTGCAAATATTTCTGATGCCGATGCCGATGCACGATTGGTTAAAATAACCAAAGGTTTATCCCAGACAATTGTTTCATCAGTGTCTCTATCAACGGTTACACCACCTCTGGAGCTTTTAATCTGTACAACAGGGCCAGTGTCAATGAATAGGCCTGTTAGATCTCTAGCTTCAATCAATGAGCCACCACCATTATTCCTTAAATCCATCACCAGTGCTTCAACATTTTTATCATTAAATTGTGTAAGGATTTTTTTCACGTCCGTAGTGGTACTGCGATAGTCTTTATCACCCCTGGCCTTGGCATCAAAATCCAAATAGAACGCGGGTAAATTGATCACACCAATTTTCTTTTTCAAGTTTGCATTTTTTTCTGAATGTACATCCAGGATCTGGTATTGAGCTGCCTGTTCCTCAAGTTTAACTTTATCCCTAACTATTGATATGATGTGCGGTTTACTATCTAACAAGTCATTTTCATTCAAAACTGACAACCTTACTACTGTGCCCTTGTCTCCTCTGATTTTATCAACAACATCATCAAGACGCCAGCCAACCACATCGATTAAGGAACCTGAATCACCTTGTCCTACTGCAATAATTTTATCGCCGTTTTTTAGCTTGCCCTGTTTCTCTGCTGGCCCACCTTTGATTATCTTTTGAATGGTAACATACTCATCCTCATTGCCCAACAATGCTCCAATACCCTGTAAAGATAGACTCATATTGATTTTAAAATTTTCAGAAATTCTTGGTGCCAAATAGGATGTATGCGGTTCTATCAATGTTGCATATGAGTTGATGAAATACTGAAAAACATCTTCATTATTTGATTCTCGCACTCGCTTGGCAATGCGCTTATATCTTTTACTCAATGTTTCTTTAATCTTATCTTCTGCCTTACCTGCCAATTTTAAATTAAGATAATCATTTTTTACTCTTTTACGCCAGAGGTCATCCATTTCACTTTTTAATACTACCCTGTCCATATCCTCTCTATCCCAAATATATTCTTCATCTAATTCAAAATTAAACGTTGTTTCCAACAGAGAAACAGCATAATCTGTTCTTTCATGAATTCTTCTTGCATACAAGGTGAAAATTCTAAAGGCCAGCTCTACATCTCCTGACTTGATAGCATCATCCACTTCATTTCTATATATTTGGAATTCTTTGACATCTTTGGCGTAGAAAAAAACTTTATTTGGATCCAGTGTTTCAATATAATTGTCCAGAATTTTAACCGAAAATTCATCATCCAACTTGACAGGTTTATAATGCAACTGCTCCAACAGCCTCACCACCCATCGACTGGTTTCTTTTTGGTAGGGTTCTGGTTTTAAATTATTTTCAATAGATATTGCCAACGCCTGGCTAAAACCACTTAATAATAGGAATAAAACTGTAACTGCTGTTAAATTGTTTTTCATTGATATTAACTCTTGAACTTTTTAATAGAAATTATGACTAATCATACATTGATTAATAATATAGTTCAATATCCTGTTTAACAAGACATTGATATAAATAGGACAAATAAAAGCCTTTAGGGTTTCAATTTGTTATAATTAAAACTATAGGGGCTTGTTTCTGCTAATAATTATCTTGCTTAAGAATATTAAACTTGAAATATAAATAGATGAGCCTTATTTACGCAACTGATTTTATCAAAACTCTTATTTTACAATAAGAATTTAATACATTATTTTTTAATTTCCTTGGAGAGATATTTTATGAAAAGAGCTGTTACAGGTTTAATGGTGGGTACGTTATTGGCAACATCTGCTACATTTGCTGGCAATTTAGATACTGATAGTCAAAAAACAAATTATATGATCGGCAGCGATGTTGGTAATTATATTAAAAAAAGTGGTTTAGATTTCGATAGTGATGCATTTATGGCTGGTGTCAATGATGCTGCCACAGATAAAGACTCTCAACTTTCTCAAGAAGAAATCGGTAAATTACGTCAAGCCTTACAGGCAAAACAAAAAGAGGCACAAGAGGCACAACGAAAAGAGATGATGGAAAAACTAGAAGCTGACAAAGTAAAAAACCTTGATGCAGGCAAAGCGTTTATGGCTGAAAAAGCCAAAGACAAGGGTATTAAGAGCACTGATTCTGGTATTTTATATGAAGTTATCACCCAAGGTGATGGTGCAAAACCTGCTTCTGCAAGTGCTACTGTTGTTGTACATTATACAGGCACATTAACTGATGGCACCAAATTTGATAGTTCTATAGACCGTGGTCAACCAGCTACTTTTGCTTTAAATCAAGTTATCAAGGGTTGGACTGAAGGCTTGCAGTTAATGAATACTGGGTCGAAATACCGTTTCTTTATCCCGCCTGAATTGGCATATGGATCTGATGCGCGCCCAGGTAGCCCAATTGGACCTAACAGCACCTTGATTTTTGAAGTAGAATTAATTGAAATTAAACAAGACAAGTAAATATTACTTGCATCTTTAAAATTTTCTTAATAAAAAACCAGTCATTTAGACTGGTTTTTTTATGCTTCTTTAGCTTGACTAATTATATTATTATCCAATAACTGCTCAATTAGAGCTGCCATATCTGCCTGAGCATCCAACTGATTTATCTGATATTCTTCTGTCAGCTTATCAAGTATATCCTCTATTGCCAACCCGTCTGCAATTGCCTGATAGATCAGTACAGATGTCTCGTTTAATTCAAAGTACAAACCAGCACCTGGTTCCAGCAATAGAATATTATTATCAGCAATCGGTGTCTGAAATATTTTGGGGTTAATCGTATACATATTAAATAATTTTACATATAAACATAACTAAGTCAATACAATTAAAGAACTGTCTCAATGTAATAACGCCTATCAATATCACTCATTTCTAGCAACTCCAACACCAAAGCATGTCTTGGTTTTGGAAGCAAATTCATTAAATACCTTCTTAATTTTGATCGATTGCCATCTGATAAATTTCTAAACATCTTGATCAGCGGCTGTCTTTTCTCAATGTCAAATTCATTAACAAATCTCATGCCCTGCTTTTTTCTCATGTGCTGTCTTAATTTTTTTCTTTTCTGCTGTGGCTTCAATTGATTGTACTTGTTCTTAACTCTGCGCTTTTGCTCGGGGCTCAATTGTTGAAACTGTTTGCGGGCATTTATCAGTTGTCTTTGTTCAGCCACTGATAATTTTTTAAACTTCTCAGTTCTATCCTTTATCCTCTGCTGTTCCTCTATTGGTAACTGCTTAAATCGATTGAGCTTTTGCCGTGACTGTTTTTTTTCAAAGGGCGTCATTGTTAGCCACTTATTGGTATTGATTACTAATTTTTCTCGTGCCTGCAGATCTAATGTAGGCCATTGTGACTGAAAAGGCAGTAGCAAATTTTGTTGCTTATGATCTAAATCCTGCCAGTCATATTGAGCGTAGATAGCATTACTAAACGTAATAAATAAGCTGAATAGTATTATTCTCATTTGATCCCCAACTTATTTAGATTGAAGTAGCATCTTCTTGACTTAACCATTGATAAAATTCCAGGTTTTCTATCAATTCGTATTGGTTTAATATTTCCATTTCTACTATGACGGCAAAATTATTATCCATAACCTCTTCAGGCTCAATGTTGGTTTGCATATGCAGCAACATAAAATATACCACTAATGTGGCCATTACTGTGGTCGGGATATACCAGGAAAATAGAAATGACGATCTCTTTTTATTAGTCAACAATGCTTTTTGTCTGGCTTGATTTAATTTTGAGCTGATCTCACTATTCAGTGACAGGCATTCTTTTTCTATTAACTTATTGGTAATTTGTATCAATTTTTTATCCATTATCTTCTACCTCCGCAACCGCTTCTGCGGTCTTGATTTGCAATCTTATCTGTTTTAAAGCCCTAAAGAGGTGTGTCTTGACACTACCCTGCGAGCATTTCATTGATTTGGCCGTTTCCGCCACTGACAATCCTTCCCATATACGACATATAAATGCCTGCAGCTGTCTACTGGATAAAGTATGTAACGCCACCTGTAAATTGTCTATTTTCATTTCATTGTCGATTTGATTTAGCACTGAAACACATTTATCATCCGCTACATTTTCCACAATATTTTCTTCACCTTTATTAAAGAAGCTAAAATATTTTCTTTTTTGAGTGTTTTTTCTGTGAAAATCCGTAATTCTATTCTGGATCATTCGATAAAATAAAGCTGCCCACAATGAAGTTTTTTTATTTTTATATTTTTCTATGAATTTAATCATGACATCTTGCACAACATCAAGTGCATCATCTTGGTTTTTTAGTGACATGAAAGCTATAGTGTAGGCTTTTTTTTCATGTTCAATAAAAAACAAATTAAGTTGTTCAGTTAAATCCATCGATTTGACATGTACTTGAGTCATTGGAGCAGTTATCATACCAGTTCTTATCATGCTTAACAAATGTGTTTGATTTATCAGTATTAACGCATGCAATAGCAATGGGTTTACATGATGATTGATTTAATTATAACTGCTGTAAGTCATTGATTTATACACATCTAACTGTTGTCAAGTGTAATTCTCTATTTTTTTGTTAAGTAATAATTAAAAGACAACTTTTTCATAAAGCTATCTTATTGATTTATAAGCAATTTATTTTAGTGGTTAAATTTTAACCAAAATGATAGAAAGCCCTGTGTTTTCAATGTTTAAGCTGTAATATTTTACAGTTATTCACAGAGTTATCCACAGCTTCTGTGGATAACTTTAATTAACTTATATAACAGCTAGTTATACTAAACTTAGAGAATTTAATTAAGCTTATCCATATAAAGTGTTGTCTTGTTATTTTACAAATAAATCTTGTTTTATTCTGTTTATAATCTAACATACCACAATGCTTATAGACAACCTTCATACAATTCAAGTAGTATTACCAATACCATTCGCAGACCGTTTGACTTACCTTGTCCCAGATGCACTTTCTCATATAAAAATTATGGCTGGAATGCGTGTCATTGTGCCCTTTAGAAATAAAAAACTGGTGGCTATAGTCTTTGACTCTCTATCTTCCCCATATAATAAGAATCTAAAAAGCATAATCGAGATAATTGACAGCAAACCTTTTCTACCAAAGAAAAGCCTTACATTTTTGTATCAGGTTCATCGTTATTATTTGCAACCATTGGGCGAAGTAGTCTTTACTAGCATACCAAAATGGTTTAAAAACAGCACTAATCCGGCACTACCAAAGGAAATATGGTGGCAGCTTAAAAACCAACCAAGTGATGAGAAAATAGTTAGTCAGCTTAAAAGTAATAAGCAGCAGAAAATTTATCAATATCTACAAAAAAATGGCCCTTTACAGAGCCGTAGCATGACACATATTGAAGCGACTGCCTCAGCTCAATGTCAGGCACTGTATAAAAAGAACTTATTATTAAAATCTGATTTGTGCTTTGTCGATGCACATCCTCCAGCAGACCCTGATTTCATTTTAACAGATGATCAACAAAAAGCTGTTGACACCATCCGTTCCAACATGGGCTTTCACCCTTATCTACTCGATGGTATTACAGGTTCTGGTAAAACTGAAGTCTACATACGACTGGTTAAACAATTGGTGAATGAGGGCAAACAAGCTCTGGTTTTGGTGCCCGAAATTGGTTTAACTCCACAGTTATTTCATGAGTTCGCCAAAAGAATCCATGGTCGAGTTTGCGTATTTCATTCAGGATTAACTGCTGTAGCCAGAGCCAGAGCCTGGGTAAAGGCAAAATCAGGTGAGATTGATGTCATTGTTGCCACCCGTTCAGGAATATTTACACCGTTTACAAATCTTGCCATGATTATTGTCGATGAAGAACATGACCTGAGCTTTAAACAACAGGATGGCTTTCGGTATTCTGCCAGAGACTTGGCCGTTATGCGGGGCAAAATGGAAAACATCCCTGTATTATTAGGATCAGCAACACCGTCACTGGAAAGTTTTAACAATGCCAAAAATAACAAGTACCACTGGTTAAAACTCAGAGAACGCACCAATAAGCAAGCCTTACCACGCATTGATATTTTAGATGTTCGTACCCATAAAATGCAAAAAGGTTTATCTAAACAGGTTCTGAATCAAATTAATGAAGAAATTAACAAAGGCAATCAAGCTTTAGTATTTTTAAACCGTCGCGGTTGGTCTCCCAAATTAAGCTGTCAGGAGTGTGGCTGGGTAGCCGAAAGTGATCAGTGTGATACTTATTTAACCTATCACAAACATATTCACAGGTTGCGCTGTCATCATTGCGAGCGAGTTTATTCCATCCCTGAATTTTGCCCTGGATGCGGTTCGCAGAAGATTGAAACCATGGGTATAGGTACGGAAAAAATTCACCATGGTTTATTAAATCATCTAAAAGACGTTAAAGTCATAAGGGTGGATAGAGATACTGTTAAAACTGCCAATCAGTGGCAAAGAACCATTGACGAAATTAAATCAGGCGTACCCTGTGTAATGGTTGGCACACAAATGTTATCCAAAGGACATGACTTCCCCAATCTAACACTAGTGATCATTGTTAATGTCGACAACAGCTTTTTTTCTTTGGATTTTCGTGCCACTGAACATCTGTCACAATTAATGATACAAGTTTCTGGACGTGCTGGCCGAAAACATAAAACCGGAAAAGTAGTGATTCAGACACAATGTCCAGAACATGAATTTTTTCAATTATTATTGGGCAAAGGTTATCAGGATTATGCCCTGCATGAGCTGGAGCAAAGACAGGCTATCGGCTTTCCACCTGCCAGTTATATGGCAATTATTCGAGCCCGTTCAAAAAATGAAAAAACCGTCAATGATTTCTTCGAAAACATTCTTGAACATAGCATCGACAACCCAACAGTCAGTATCATGGGTCCCATCCCTGCCCCTATTTATAAGAAAATGGGCCAATATCAGATGCAATTAATTTTTAACGGCAACCACAGACAATCACTGCATAATAGCTTAAAACAAATCACTGACTTTATTAGATCTGGCAAATTGAACAACAATATTATCTGGAGCTTGGATATTGACCCGATTAATTTGAGTTGACTTAAAAATATTGTACCAAAATCATTTGTTGATCAAAGCTTTAGGTACTCCCATAGGAATAGCATCCAATAATCTCTGGGTATACGCTCTTTGAGGATTCTTATAGATATTCTCTGCGGTATCTAACTCAACAATTTTACCCTGGTTCATAACCCCAACTCTATCAGAAATATAATTAACCACAGAGAGATCATGGGAGATGAAGATATAGGTTAAACCCAACTCCTGTTGCAAATCCTGTAGCAGGTTTAATACCTGTGCCTGTACCGACACATCCAGAGCAGAAACAGATTCATCACAGATAATAAATTCTGGCTCTATGCCTATGGCACGCGCTATACAGATTCTTTGCCTCTGTCCACCAGAAAATTCATGTGGATAACGATTCAAATGTTGCGGTTTTAAATCCACTTTATGCATCAACTCTTGAGCGATGGCAAAGCGGTCTTTTTTACTTTCTCCAATACCATGAATTGCCAGTGGTTCAGTAATAATATCTCCAACAGTCATACGCGGGTTAAGTGAAGAGTATGGATCCTGAAAGATTATCTGCATACGGGAACGTAATTTGCGCATTGGCTCTTTAGCCAAATCCATAACATTTATGCCATCGAAAATAACATCACCACTTGTCGCTTGTTGCAGTCGCAAGATTGTACGACCTAAAGTGGTTTTTCCACAACCAGACTCACCAACCAGACCTAGGGTTTCACCCTTGTGAACAACAAAACTGACATCGTCAACTGCTTTGATATGACTTTGGGTACGACCAAATATACCACCTTTAACAGGAAACCAGGTTTTTAAATTATTGACTTCCAATAAAACAGGGTGATTGTCAATATCAGATTTATCTGGTTTAATCATCGGCTCAAACTTTTCAGCTGGCACCTGTTTTTCAGTACCATCGTCATGCATATAATCTGAAACTGTTAGCAGCCTTTTGGGGTTACCCTCTAGCATCGGTCTACAGGCAATCAAGCCTTTAGTATATGGATGTTGGGCATTTTGAAATATGTTATGCACATGGTTTTGCTCAACAATATCAGAACGATACATAACAACCACATCATCAGCCAAATCAGCAATTACACCCAAATCATGAGTAATAAATAACATACCCATCTGGTATTTTTGCTGTAATTCTAGCATCAACTCCAACACTTGTTTTTGAATGGTTACATCAAGAGCAGTTGTTGGTTCATCGGCAATTAATAGATCAGGCTCACAAGCTATGGCCATAGCAATCATCACCCGCTGCTTTTGCCCGCCTGACATTTCATGTGGATAGGCTTTAATTTTGCTCATTGGATCAGGGATGCCCACCTGATCGAGTAAGTCTATAGAATAGTTCCATGCCTGTTTACGCGTCATACCCTTATGCAGTCTCAGGACTTCGGAAATTTGCGAACCAATTCTAAACACTGGATTTAATGCAGTCATTGGCTCCTGAAATATCATGGAAATTTTATTACCACGTATTTTTCGCATTTCCTTTTCAGTTTTGGTCAATAAATCTTCACCATGAAATAGAATCTTGCCAGATGTGATCTGTCCAGGGGGCATTGGTATCAAGCCCATGGTAGCCAATGAGGTGACACTCTTGCCTGAACCAGATTCACCAACCAGACCAATTGTTTTTCCTTTAGGGATATCAAAAGAGATATTATTCACTGCTGTGATTATTTCTTCCTGAGTCTTAAATTTAACCGTTAAATTTTGAATGCTTAATAATGGTTCGTTGTTCTTTTGGTTCATATATTTATCTAAGTTGTTTTGTTTGATTCATTGTTTACACTGGATTTTTGTAAGGCAGACTTACTCTCCAATAAATTTTAGTAGGTAAACATTTCTTGTAGGATATCACATAATTCAGTTTGAGTTTGTGACTCTATATTTCCAAGTTTTTTATGAGTCTAGTTTTATCAATAGTTTTTATTTGGTCTAATAGCAACAGTCCATTTTTACCATTAAATTCTACTTCAACTCGGCTGGCAATTTTAAACCCTTTTGTTTTCATAGGTATTATTACTACTGTTGCCAGTGATAAGAGTTCATTAGGTGAAATAATTACACATGGCTTTCTCTTATTAACTGCGCCTCCCTGAGTTGGGTTTAACTCAACCAACCACACTTGAAATCTGGCAATATTATTTACCATTCCAAATCACCATCTGTAGTAAGAGGAACATCCAGCCAATCTTAATCTTTTTGAGTTAAAGCATGCTTACAATCATGTTTTGTCAAAGCTTCTTTAACAGAATCTTCCCAACCTTCTCTTGGTTTTTTCACTGGGCAAATTAATAGTCGATTTTTCACCA